>NZ_JCBATA010000015.1:0-133081 GCF_059816245.1 Frankia sp. RB5 | reverse complement strand
AGCGGCGTGCCTGTCCTCGTCCCAGCGACACGTGCCCCCACCGTGTCCACCCCGACAGACACCCACGAACAGCGCGCACCCGACGGACGGCATCAACCGGTCACATCGCACACATGAAAGAGCCCTGCTGTGAGCCCCCACCGCTGACAGGTTATGCGCAGCGATCCAGCCCCGATCGGGCCCTCACCAGGCACGACAGGCCAGCGCTGCGCATAATCCAGCACTGTTCATTAGGCGGTTTATGCACAGCTTCGCATAATGATCCCTGGGGAGTACCAGACACAGAGTCCCGCAGGACACCGACGTCCAGCACGCCAACCCGAAGCCAGCACCGCAGAAGTCTCAGCATCCGCCGGTCACAGACTCGGCGGGCCACCTGTTCCATGACCGCGTCGTGGTCCAGGGAGCCGAAACAGTCCGCAATGTCAGCGTCGACGACCCACTCTCGGCCCCGGTTCGCCTCGACCCTGACGACCTCGCAGGCGTCCAGGGCGGACCGGCGCGGACGGAACCCGTGACTCGACGGCAGGAAGTCCGCCTCGAACACCGGCTCCAGAACAATCTTCGCAGCGGTCATAGCGACCCGGTCCCGAACCGTGGGAATCGACAGCGGCCGGGTGGCTCCCCGCTCGCGTTTCGGTATCTCCACCCTCCGCAACGGAGCCGGCCGGTACGAACCCGCACGCAGCTCTCTCGCCAGGGCGTCCAGAAATCCACTCACTCCGGCGCGTTCGACGTCGGCGATCGACACACCGTCGACACCGGGCGCACCCCGATTCGCACGCACGTCGCCCCACGCCCGCCACAATACATCGCTGCGGGCGACATGGCAGTAGACGGCATGGAAACGACGGGCGGGATCACACTTGGCACTGCGGTAAAACACCCACTGAAGAGCACGAACTGTGTCCAGACTCTCGGCCTGGCGGACGGACCTAGCCGTGACGGCACTCATCCGAGTTCCTCTCTCCAACAACGTGCGCCGATGAAGCAGGGGCCCTTCGCTAAGACCGGGTTATGTTGTCCCGACCCTCAGGCACTACTACGACCCCCTCCGACTACCTTCCGGCCACCCGCCACTTCCCGGGACCACCGGTTATAGGCAGGCAAGCTTCCCGGGCCGCAGACCCGGGGCCGGGGAGGCTCTCTCCAGTTCCGCCACCGGAAAGACCACCGGACCCGGAACGGTTCATCTTGTCGAACCCGGCGACCGGCTCGGCGGCGATCCGCTGTTCGATCGCCTCGACCGGCTTCTCCACGGCATCCGCGCCGAGCGCGAACACCGAGTGCAGCCAGCCCGTCGAGACCGCCACCCCACACAGCTCGATGATCACCTCCCAGGTCCGCTCGACCGGCAGGTGCTGACGCACGAGGAAGTACAGCGCGAGCGCGCGGATCTCCGGCCCGGAGGACACCGCCGCCGCGGACAGCCCGTCGGGCCGGGCGGCCACATGACGGCGCCCGCAGCCACAGATGGCCTGTTGGAGGTCATGCTGGACCACCGTCGGGCGGGCTGGCTCGACATCGTGCGACTGGTGCGAGCGGGCGACCCCGGCCGGCGTCGCCGCATCCAGCCCGGCCCCGCAGGCACACGCCCCAGTCGGGAAGTGCCCCTCCACCCGGTCTGGGTCCTCCCGCCAGGCCAGCGTCAACCCGTCCGCGCCCGGCTGCTTGCCGCGCTTCTTCTTCCCCGCCCCGCCACCGCCTGCCGGCGGCTCGGGCGGCTTCCGACCCGGGATCGCGCCGTCGTTGGACGGCGATAACGACGAGTTCCGCGAGTTCCGCGACGCCTTCCGCTCCAGGTCAGCGACCTTCGCCGTCAGCTCCGCGATCCGCCGGGCCTGCTCGGCGACCATCGCCCGCAACTCCGCGATCAGCTCCGCCTGGGCGCGCACCACCACGAGGAGGCCCTCAGGGGGCATCTCCTCGACCGGCGCCATGCCTCCACCTCACCACACCCACTAGACCTGGCACGCCACGCGACCACCAACATCAGCACCTGACTCCGAAGCCAACGACCCAAAGCAACATCAACAAAGCACCTGAATGTTTACCCTGCGACCGACCCCACCTGCGCAAATACAGTCAGCGAGCCTGTCACCCGAGCTGAACAGCTACGAATGGACACGGATGCCAGAGTTGCACGGAAAAATTCACATCGAAGATCGAATTTGACTCCGACTACGGGGGTCGCGGTAACGTCTCACCCCGGCCTCGGTCGACGCGCTTACGGAAGTGATCTCAAAGAGGAGAAACCACGTAATGGCTCAGCAGCAGCAGACACAGCAGTTGGAGAAGCAGTTTCGCCAGAACTGGTGGCAGGCCCGTTACCGCATTCTCGACCAGTTTGCTCAGGTAAGCGCCGCGGACCTCGACGCCGCGACCAACGTGAACGACCTCGTGCAGCGCATCGCGGACAAGACGCACCACAGCGAGCGGTACGTGGAGAACCGTCTCCTGGACCTCGCCGGAATCGGCGGCGGTCAGGCCGGCGACTCCGGCGAGCGTTTCAGCTCGAGTCAGGGTAGCGGCCGGCAGCAGGGCCAGCCGTTCGGCTCTCAGCAGTAACAAACTGTCCGAGTAGGGCCGCTGACCGTCTGGATACGATATTTCAGCCGCGTCATCGGAATGGTAGTTTGGGGTCCGGTCGTTCCCGAAACGTAACTCAGCCTGTTGCGAGAAGGAGCGACCGGCACTCAAGCAGGTCATCGATCAAGCTACACATTTTTTCGTCACGTGGCAGTCTGCGTAGTTCATCGAGCATCGCATCTGTTTCCTCGATGGTGGGAAAGTCGTCGATGGATGCCGCCAGCCTGGCGATATCGGTCACAATGCACACTCCGCATTAGGGGTCCAATATTCCTAAAATCCCCAGCTCATCGTTGGGCCGGATACCGCAGAGTTGACAGGATTACACGCGAACATTTCCAAAACGTGAACACATATCTCGTCGGTGTTACCGTGGCCCGCGTGTCGGGTGCGGAGCGTGACGTGTGGCTTTGGGATGGGACGGGCGGCTATCGGAGGGGGTCTGGCCGGCGGGGGCCATGCCGCAGCGCAGCCTGCGGACCGTGGGGCGGTAGGCGGTCCGGTGGGCGCCGTATGGAGTCTCCTTACGGACCTGGTAGACCCAGCTTTTGCTGACCGTGATGCCCTGGGTGGCGAGGACGGCGACGGCCGCGGTGGCCGACCCTTCGGTCTGGTCCAGCGCCCGTATGATCGCCTCCCGTTTCGCCGACAGGTCCGCCCCGCCGTCCAGCTCGGCGGACAGCGTGCCGTCCATCGGACCGGTGCCGCCGCCCGGGTTGACCGAGGTCTCGGGGCTATCGGCGCGGCTCGGGTAGGCGGCCGAGCCCGGCGTCGGGGTGGGCGGTGCCGCCGTGCTGGTAGCGCCGGTGGGGGCGAGCGTCGGGTCGCGTTGCGGCGGGATCGACAGGGCGGTGGCGGCCGGATCGTCGGCGCCGCGGTGGCCGGCAGGGTGGATCTGGCGCATGAGCAGCTCGTAGGAACCGAGCAAGGCCAGCGGCGGCCAGCCAGCGATGATCCGGGCAGCGAACGTCGGTTCGGCGTGCAGCACGTTCGCGGCCAGCGACGCGCACGCCCCCCAACCCCAGCAGGCCATAGGACAGCCAGGAACGGCGTAGCCCGGCACGGCGGTCGGCCAGCATCGTCATCGACGCGGCCACGATCAGCCCGTCCACGCTGAACGGCAACACCGCCGCGGTCGTCGGATCCCCCCGTGCTGTACCGCGACCCCGCGCATGTGCTGGTAGGACACGAAGGCCGCCACCAGTGCCACCGCGACCACCGTGGTGACCCGGATCGCCCGCTCCGCCCGCTCCCCGCGGGACTGCCCCCGCCGCACCAGCTGACCGTCGTCCACACCGAATCTCCCCACCACGTGAATGCCGTGTCCGGGCGCATCCTCAACTGGACCCGGTCGGGTGACCGCAGGCCACGGCCGGTCCGAAGCATCCGCATCCGGCCTGATGCTGACGGTGAGAGCATCGGCCTGATCGCAGGTCTCGTCCCGCCACCATGCGTGGTCACCTGGCCCAGCCCACCGAACCCGACCAACCGAACCCAGCCCACCGAACCCAGCCGGGCCCGGTTCAGCCCAGGGAACGTCCCGTGGCCGGGGACATCCTGGACCCTCGGCGAGGACCTGGCCGAGGGCACCGAGTGCAGGCATGGCCGGCCGCCCACCGCGCGGGGTCAGGGCATGAGCGGCCAGAGTCCGTAGTTGCTTCAGGGCGCCGATGCGCGTTCAACGGACGATGGACCGGAGTCAGGGTGGACGCGTGGGTCAGGATCTCCAAGTGCGAGAGATCATCCGGGACCAGGCGGATGCGCGCAGGCCCATCTTGCCTGGTCAGCGCCCTAAAGGGATGAATAATGATGGATCCGACCACCCTTTTGGGCCGGTGCGGGGTGGCGGGACATCGCGATGGGTGCGGCGGAGTACACGGACACCGACAGCTCGGCGAAGAGGGCACACGGACCGGCCCGCCCGGCCGCCCACGCCGCTCGGCGAACGCCATCCCCGCGGGTACGTCGCCCCCGGCTATGCAACCGATCCGTTGGCGGTATGAGGATGGAAGGTCCGTAGATCGCCGGGAACGTCGCGGCGGTCGGGTGCGGTGACAGCGCCGAGAGTGTCGGGGAGGGCGTGCCTGCCCGTCATTACGGAGTCCGCCTTCGCGGTCTCCGATGGCGGGATGGTTAGTATGCTGCCTGTAGGTGACAGCGGTCCGGTCACCGGCGAGGCCGGCACCGCCGCGTCGTCCTCTGGTGCGGCTTCTCCCGGAATTGTCGGGTCATCGTCAGCCGTGTGGGACAGAATCAACCGGACGGCCAGGCGGACCGTCTCCTCCGCGGGGAGCCCGGCCGGCAGCAGATCGAGCATCTGCTGGATGAGCTGGGTGGCCTCGTTATCGTTGAGGGCTGCCGGGGACGCGAAATGCCGGTGTCCGTTGGCGTTGTCAAACCAGAGACGCCGGGAGCCGGGCATCCGCAACACGTGAATGGGGCCGTTCATGCGTGCAACCTGATGACGGTGAGCAGGTATTGATAGTCTGGGGCCCCGCGCTTGGTGGACATGTCTCCCGGGAGGGTCGACACCGAATCCACGGGGGCCGCGCCCACGAGCGAAAAGTCGCAGTCGGTCCCTGCCGCACTGATTGACCTGGATTTCCCACGCATGTTTGTGTCCTTTCAGGCGTGTATGCGGGAGGCAGGATCATCGACCCGGCCGCCGGTTCAGACCTTGGAATGTGGCTGATATCGATGTAGGTACCGGGAGCTGCGCGGGCCGAAGCGGCGCGGCGATGTCGATTCCAGCTTGTGCGGCTTCCCGGACCGCACCGATCCGGGAGAGGGATCGGTGCCGGAAGTGGATTGGTGTGGTGCCCGGCGGGCGGGACCGCCCGTGCGAGGGGTGGCCGGCCTGGTAGCAGGAGCTCTGGGGCGTCACGCATGATGCCCGTCCTGGACCAGGGGGCGCCGTGTGCGGCCGGGTCGTTTCCACCGCGCCGGGGTGGGGCATCCGTGGGGGATACGGTCCCGCCGCGTCCCATTTCGTCTGGCGCCGAACGGTGGTATCACCGGAGCAGGGTGGACGCTGACCGGACCGGTTTTGCGGCTGCCATGAGGAGCGGGCCGCCCGCCGGCGTCGCCCAGGCACGTACCAGCCCATGGGTAGCCGGGATGACAGCCAGACAGACGATCTCCTAAGCACACCATGCCCCCTCACCTGAGGTTGGCGCCAGCACCAGGAGGGAGGACCGTGCCCCGGTAGCTAGCTGTGATACAGCAGTCCTACTATCATCGCTGATTGTATTCAAGTATTGACGCTAGGTAGTCATGCGCGTTTCGCTGGCCCCTGACGGCCAGCGACACGGCCGTCGCATATGGCCCATGTCCGACACGGTGCTCCGGACAGGGCAGCTCGTGCTGAGCAGGGACAGCCGGTGGTTCTCACCGCCAGCCCTGTCTCACCGCCGAACGCGACAGACTGTCCGGCACCGCGAACTACCGGCTTCACTTTCCCGCTTTCCCGCCGATGGGCTTCCATCAGCGGGCCCAGGCGGATTCTGGTCCGTCACGCTGTACGGCGAGGACGTAGCTGTTCAGCTGGGGTCACGGGTTGTGGCTGCCTGTTCGCTGGATCTTGTTCTGTGATCGCTCTGGCGGTTGCGTGACGGTGGGCCATGATCGCTAGTTTTTGGGTGTGGCGTCCAGCGACCGACCGACGTACGACGAGCTCGTGCGCCTGCTCGCGGACCGGGACGCGACGATCGCCTCGCAGGCCGCGCTGATCGCCGAGCAGGCCGAGCAGCTCGCGCGGGCCACCGGGCTGATCGAGCAGCTGGCTGGGCGGGTCGCCGAATTGGAACGCCAGGCGGGCAAGGACAGCTCGACATCGTCGAAGCCACCGTCGTCGGACAGCCCGTACGCGAAAAAGGCACCGAAACGAAGGCGTCGCGATTGAGGGCCGACCGCGTAGGGGTCGCCCAGCTGGGCAGCGACATCCGCACCCAGATCGAAGGATTCACTGGCCCCGTCTGAAGGTGGTCCTCAGCTGAGGCCGCGAGCCCGTAGCGAGGGCGTTCGCGGTAGGCCGACCGATTGGGCCTGTGTGCCCCGATCCGCAAGTGGGACACAGGACTGGCCGGTCAGGGATCGACCTGGCAGTCGAGCTGGATCCTCAGCGGAACAATCTGTGTGCTTCGCAGCCGGGCCTTGCGGTCGGGTAGGCGTAGAGAACGCTGCTGCGTTCCGCAGGGCAGCGCGCCGTGGCTGCCGCGCTCGGGGCGCCGGGCCAGTCACCAGTGGACGGGCGAAGCGTGTCAACTGACCCGGCCGACGTAGTACGTGCTGGAGTAGATGGGTTGCAGGTTGATGGTGCGCCCCGACTGCGGCGCGGCCCACATGTAGCCGTTGCCGGCGTAGATCCCCATATGGGTGATGTTGCCCGGCGTTCCGAAGAAGATCAGGTCTCCGGGCTGCTTGCCGGATTTTGGTATCCGGATCGTGGCCTGGAACTGTTGCTGGGCGGTACGTGGCAGATTCCGGCCGAGCTGCCGGTAGACGTACTGGGCGTAGCCCGAGCAGTCGAAGGCGTAGGGTCCCGCCGCCCCCCAGACGTAGGGTTTTCCCTTTTGCAGCGAGGCGAGGTAGACGGCTTTCGCGCCGATCCCGCTCGCGGGTACTTCGGTCACCACCGATGGTGTGCCCGCGATCGAGGTTGCCCCGCCGGCGTCGGCGGAGGCTGACTGCGGGCTCGAAGCGGTGACGGTGACCGTGGTCGCGTCGGCGAGCGAGGGGCGCAATGCGTCGGAGCCGTCGAACACGGCGGTGAGGGTGGTGGTCGACAGCAGCCGGGCGGAGATGTATGCCTCACCCGCGCCGTTGGTCCGCAGCCGGGCGGTGGTGGTCCACTTCGGGCCGTCGACCACGGCGATCCGCACCGTCTCCCCGGCGAGCGGCGTTCGTCCGTCCGCGGCGACCACGCGCACGGTGAAGATCACGGGTGCGTTCGGGTTGATCGCGGGGTGATCGGGAGTGATGGACAAGGCGGTGAAGCCGGACGCCGGCGTCAGATCCGCGATCGCGCCGGCGAGGGGCGCAGCCTGGAGATGCGGGGCGGGTGGGCGCGAGCCGGTGACCAGGTCAGCCGTGGTGACCGGCATGGTGGGCACGGCCGGAACGTTGTCGGAGGTGGCCAGGGCGAACCCGGTGGACGCGGCGGCGAATCCGCCGGTGGTCATCATCGCGACGGTGGCGGCCCGGCGCTGCGCTGGCGTGAGCCGCATCCCCCGCCGACTGAACCGACCGGCCTGACGCAGAGGGCTGAGTTCCCGTGCAAGTGTGCTGTCCTGCGCTGGATGGCCGCTCCTCGCGGTTCGATCCACTGAAAATCCTTCCTTCGCCCCATCTGGCCCTAGCTACTATGTCATGTAGCAGATCGGGTGAGAATGGGCGGCTCGGGACGAGGCGGTCTCGGGGCGGGTGGCGCATCGAGCGCCCCCCGAGCGCCGGCCGTGAGGTTGTGGGGTCGGTCGATGCCCCTCGCCGAGGCGGTATCGCCAGGTGCCAGAGACTGAGAGCGCATTGGCGCGGCGGTCGTGCAGGCGATGCGGATTGCGCTTTCTGGTGCGGGCTCGGGCGTCGGCGTAGCGGATCGCTGCCGTGCGGGTGGGATGGGACGTGCGGACGGGAGAGGAACGGGCGTGGTGGAACAGCTCGGTGATCTGGAGGCCGAGATCATGGATCGGGTGTGGTCGGCCCGGGAGCCGGTGGCCGTGCGGGACGTCCGGGGGCTGCTCGACCGGCCGCTGGCCTACACGACGGTGATGACCGTGATGGACCGGCTGTACCGCAAGGGCTGGCTGACCCGGGAGCGGTCGGGGAGGTCGTATCTCTATCAGCCGGCGCTGAGCCGCAGCGCGTACACGGCCCGGATGATGAGCGAGGTGCTCTCGGGGGCCGAGGACCGGGGCCTGGCGCTGCTGCACTTCGTCGAGACCATGAACCCGGCGGAGTACGAGACGTTGCGCGGCGCCGTGCAGTGGCACGAGAGCCAGCGGACGCCGGGCAGTGAGAGGACGCCGCCGGCGTGATTTCCACCGGGCTGATCGCCTACGCCCTGCTCGTCACGGTCGGACTCCCGCGCCCGCTGTCCGCGGCCTCGTGGACGTCCCGCGCGCCCCGGCTGGCGATCAGCATGTGGCTCGCCGCGGCGGCATCCGCCGTCGCTACCGTGATCCTCGCGCCGCTCCTGCTGGTCGTGCCCGTTCACGCTCTCGGTGATCTGCTTGTCCTGCTGGTGCAGTGGTGCGACTGGGCGGACCATCAGCTGCCCGTACCCACCTGGACAGTGCCGCAGGCGGTGGGCGCCGCCGGCGTCCTCGGCGTGGCGCTGCGGCTCGGGTACGCCATCGTAGCCGTCACTGTCCTGCAGCGCCGGGTGCGGCGCCGCCACCGCCGCGAGATCCGCCTCGTCGGCCGCTTCCACCCGGCGCTGGACGTCTTCGTCCTCGACCACCCCCAACCCAGCGCGTTCTGCCTGCCGGGAAGGGACGCCACCGTCGTCCTGACCGCGGGAGCGCTGCACGCCCTGCCGCCCGGCGAGCTCCACGCGGTGATCGCCCACGAGCGGACCCATCTGCGCGGCCGGCACCACCTCATCCTGACCGGCGCCGCGATCCTCGACCGCGCGTTCGGGCCCGTCCCCCTCTTCGAGGACATGCCCGGCGAGCTGCGGCGGCTCGTCGAACTCGCCGCCGACGACGGCGCGACCCGCCACTGCCCCCGGCACACCGTCGCCCACGCCGTCCTGCGTCTCGCCGCCCCACCCGTGTCCGCCCTGGGCATGGGAAGCACCGCGGTCCGCCAACGGGTCCTGCGCCTGCTCACCGCGCGGGAGCCGCTTGGCGGCCCCGCCGTCGCGGCGCGGGCGCTGCTGATCGCCGCGCTGCTCCTCACACCACTCGCGGCCGTCACCATGCCCGCCCTGAGCGACCTCGGCTACCACTGCCTCTGAGATCCCGACGGTCTCCGAACCAGGCTCGGTGGGTCGACGCTCCGCGCCCGTCTGGTGGCGAGATGATCCCTCCTGGGGAGAGCGGGCCGGCTGGCCGTCCCGGCACGAGGTGGTCACCCCTCCCGCCCGTCGACCCCGGCCTACTTCTGTCTACTATGCCGTGTAGTGGTAGTTTGTCTCCGCCTAGCAGCATCGGACCGCACGCCGAGTCCTGTCCCCGGTCCGGTGCCCCCTCCACGCGCGGCCGGGACAGGAGCGGGGGAACCACGTTCCTCCGGGCGTCCTGCCTCGGCAGGCGTCCTTGGGGTGAAGCCAGCTGCCTTGATGTGCTGGCCGGGCTCCCCGCCCGAACCCGACAGCTCACCTCGTAGGCGCCCGGGAAAGGGCTCATGTGTATTCGGCCGAGATCTACTCCTCCGAAGACCAACCCGCAGGATCAGGGCGGGGACGACACCGCGCCTCCGCGTCTGCCCGTTCGCTGCTCGCACGGACCTCGGCCCGGGCGACGGTCGCCGCGATCACGACGGGCACCATGGCGATCTCAGGCATCGCCCTGGCCAGTACCCACGGGGACTCCTCTGGTGATCCGGAAACCGGGGAGACGAGGATCGCCGCCGCGGGCGCACTCGGCGCCGCGGTGGGAAGCAGGACCACCATCCCCGCGGCCCCGGCGGCGCTGGTGCCGCGCCAGGCCACTCCGTCCACCACGACCGTACGCGCGTCGGCCACAGTCGCCCCCGTCGTCGCCGACATGACGGTCGGCGCCGAGGAGCCGATCGATGTCGGATTCCGGCTGACTGACGGCACCGGCAGGGCGGTGGCCAACCAGGACATCCTCGTGCAGGCACAGTTCCCGACGGGATGGACGACGTTCAAGATTCTCCGGACAGATGGGCGCGGCTACGCCGGCTATACCGCGAGGGTCCTGACCACCACGTCCGTCAGGGCCCTGTTCACCGGGAACGACTCGTTCGGGGCCGCGACATACGGACCAGCGATCGTCCGGGTTCGCCCCGAACCGCAGCCGGCCGCGGCGTCGACCTCACCAACGCGTACGTCCGGAGGCGCAACGCGAACCTCGGTTGCCCTGCCCCAGCCCGAGCCCGAGCCCGCATCTGCCGGAGCCGTCACCGGGGCGACGAGTATCGGGGAGAAGGCAGTCTATCTGGCGTCGCTGCAGGCCGGTAAACCATACGTGTGGGGTGCGACCGGGCCCAGCAGCTTCGACTGCTCCGGTCTGGTGCAGTACATCTACCGGCAACTTGGCAAGACACTTCCCCGCACCACCGATCAGCAGTACGCAGCGACCACCCGCATCGCCCAGGGATCCGAACAGCCCGGGGATCTTATTTTCTTCGGTGCACCCGGCGGCATTTATCATGAAGGAATCTATGCGGGCGGAGGGAAGATGTGGGTGGCACCGAAGTCCGGCGACGTGGTGAAACTTGAGAAAATCTGGACGTCGTCCTACTCCGTAGGCCGCGTCCACCAGTAACACGGCCGGACGCCGCGTGGAGTTCACCGCCCTGTTTATGATCGTGATCGTCTGACAACTCGCCGGAATGCCGGTCGGTGACGTGAGACGGCCACCGCGTGATCCTCACGAGAAGCTGCACAGCAGCGTGTCGAGGGGGAATCGCGGTGGCCGTGCCACGGCCCACCCGTGCACCGTGACGTGAGGCGCTTCTTCTTCCTCACCGATCGCCGAATCGGGGGCGCTGACGCCGCACACGATCGGCAGACAGGTACTGATCCACCTCCCGCATCATTCGGCGTCGGCGTCGGCGTCGGCGTCGGCGTCGAGGTCGGTAGTCGGCACGGCCGTCGGGTTGGCCTGGTCCGCCTGCGGCTTGCGGGCCACCAGCCGTTTGACGATTCCGCGCTTGCACCGTTCGCGCCGTTCGAGCTGAAAGCCGGCCGCTTCGACCTGCACCAGCGGCCGACTCAGGAGGTGTTCGCCACCGACCCGGACTGTGATCGTTTCGAGGAGGCGCGGCGCGGCCGGACATCCCAGCTGGCACCGGCGGAAGGCCGCTGAGCGAACTCTACTTCAGCCAAGACGACCACTATCCATTCGGCCCGCTCACCATCCTACCGGGCAGGCTGTGCGCGACGGGCGGCCACCCGCAGCAGGTCCGCCGACTCGCGCTGATGGCTGTCCCTTTCCGGTGGCATCGATGGCCTGTCTACCACTTTCAGGAAAAGTAGTTATATTGGTAATCGGCGCCGGTGGCGAAGGTGCACAGGTGCCTACGTTTTCCATGCATTGGACGAGCTCCGGGGAGGCTATCCACGTCTAGACTACCTCTTCTGAGGCGGCGACAACTGTGGCCTTTGCGGTCAGGCCGGGCCCGGTGGCCTGACAGTGCTAGCCGTTCTCTCTCGGTGAGATAGCCTTACGCTGTGATGGCCAGTCGCGACAGGATGCTGGGATGGCGAACCGCCACGGCTCTTGTCCTGCTCGCGGCGCTCGCGAGCATGCTACTCTCGGCGTCGCTGTGCGGGTCTGCGGAGCACTCGGAGCGCGGCTTTGAGGCGCTGGGCGGCGCCAGCCTCGTGAGCGTGGGAGAACACCATCATGCTTCATCCGCGGTGGGCACAGAGAGCCATCATGATGGCGGATTTCATTGCCCCGACCGGATCGCCGATCTGGTTCTCTTGGGCGCCACGGGTTTGATCCCCGCTGTGGGTTCGGTGTTCGCGTTGACTGCAGCCGCCTTCCTGCTGTCCGCCCTGGTCTTGTTCGTTTCAGGCCGTCCCCGCGCCCGACTCCAGACGGTTGCTCCTGACCGCCTCCCGTGCCAGCTGGCACAGCTGTGTGTGCTGCGGACCTGATACTCGCCTCGCTTTGAGTGCGAACGTCTGATCGCCCCTCCGTGCTGTGACCCGCGTGGTCGCCGCCGCCGAAGTTGAGCAGGTGGCCTGCCGACCCCGCGCCGGCTCCTCGTCGCAGCCCTCTGACGGGGGCGCGAAAATGTGGACCGCGACCGACGAATGCGTTCGGTATTCCATCATCTCGCGATGGTCTTACTTGTGAAGGATATCCGCTATGCGGAAAACCGTTGTTGCACGTATCCCCCCGATCCCGGGTCAGTCGCTTGGTACGCCGCCGATGGCGGACTCCCCAGCGAGCGTGGTCGGCGACACGCCAGTTCTTTGGATTCCCGACGTCTGTTTCGGTAGCGCTGGCGGGTTCTGGGCGAATTTGGAGGGCCACAATCCGGGTGGTATTAAGGACCGGCCTGCCCTGCACATGGTGGCTTGTGCCCGAGAACGCGGTGAACTCGCTCCTGGCCGCGCGGTAGTCGAGTCGACCAGCGGCACGCTGGGGCTCGGCTTGGCCCTGGCAGGAATCGTCTACGGCCACCCGATCATCCTGGTGACCGATCCGGGCCTGGAACCGCTCATGCACCGCCTGCTGACCGCCTACGGCACTCGACTAGAGATCGTCGACCGGCCTCATCCGACCGGGGGCTGGCAGCAGGCCCGGCGGGACCGGGTCCAGGCACTGCTCGGCGAGCATTCCGGCGCGTACTGCCCAGACCAGTACCACAACCCGGACAACGTGGCGGCCTATGAAGGACTGGCACGAGAGGTGGCACAGCAGGTCGGCTGGGTGGACGTGCTGGTGTGCAGCGTCGGCACGGGAGGTCACAGCGCCGGGGTGTCGCGCGTGTTGCGCGAGATGTTTCCGGATCTGCGCCTCGTGGGAGTCGACACGATCAGTTCAACGATCTTCGGGCAGCCAGACGGACCGCGGCTCATGCGGGGTCTTGGGAGCAGTATCTTTCCGCGTAACGTCGCCTATCAGGAGTTCAGCGAGGTCCACTGGTTGGCGCCCGGCGAGGCGGCGTGGGCATGCCGGCGGCTGGCGGCAGCACGATTCGCCAGTGGTGGATGGAGCGTCGGAGCGGTCGCCCTGGTGGCCTCCTGGTTGGCGCGGCGCGAACCGAACGACACCCGCATCGTGGCAATCTTTCCCGACGGTCCACAGCGATATTGGAGCACCGTCTACGACGACGGATTCTGTGCCGAACACGGACTGTTGGGTGTGGTGCCCGCCCAAGATCCCGACCATCTTGAGCATCCGTCCGAACGGGCTGTTGACCGGTGGACCCGGTGCGCGAGGGCGAGGTGCGGCTCAAGCTCTATCTGTGCCTGGCCCTGCTTGCCACCCGCGATCCGTACGACATCTGCGGCGTCCACCCCTGGTCGTGGGCCAGGGCCCTGGGACTGAGCGATCCAGACAAGGCCGGTACCCGTCGGATCAACGATGCTCTGGACTGGCTGCGGGCCGCGCGCCTCATCGAGCTGGAACGCCACTCCGATGGCAAGCCGACCGTGACGCTCCTAAGCCCGGCTGGCGACGGCGGCCGGTACCGCGACCGGAGCGGACCGGCCTTTGGCAACCGCTACGTGAGCCTGCCAGTCGGGTTCTGGATATGGGAGTGGATCACCACCCTGTCTGCTACAGGTGTGGCGCTCCTGCTCGTCCTTCTGGATCTCCAGGGCGGGTATGACGAGGACGACCCGCCGTGGATTAGTGGACACGACAAGAACCGCTATGGCCTGTCGGCGGCAACCTGGACCCGGGCCACGACGGAGCTGACGGATGCCGGCCTCCTGACGGTGCGCCGCGAGTGGCGCGGCCACGACTTCGATCGGCCGAAGTTGCGCAACACCTTTTGGATCGACGAGGAGCGGCTGGATCATCCGCTGGGCGAGCTCCTCACTCCGGACGAGGAGGACGCACTCCTGCCCCCGGAACTCGCGGCCTACCTTCGTAATGCAAGGCTGGCACAGGCGGACCGTCAGGCCGCCAGGTCTGCGTTCCGCACCCCGAGGCGGAAGCGTATGGCCTCCGGGGCGCGTCGGTAGCCCTACCGCGTCCCGGAGCCTGTCAATCCCGAGACAGCCGGGCAGGTCCTCGGCGGCCAGCCCGGGTAGGTGACCGGCGCCGGGTCGATGTTGCGATGACCTGCGCCGGTCAGGTAGGCGCGGACCAGCCGGCGGGCGACCGAGCCAGGCAGGGTGGCCGACAGCAGGACGACCGGGACGTCGAGGGCTCCGAGCCAGGTCAGCAGCCGGGCGAGGAGCATCTGCATGTAGGCGTCGTAGGCGTGGACCTCGTCGACGACCAGCACCTTGCCGGCAAGGCCGAGCATCCACCGGTCCCGCTCGCCGTGGCCGAAGGGCCTTCGGGGCTGAGCAGTGCCACGCTCGAGGAATGACGGAAGATAGCGGACATAACCGCCATTCGCCGTGGCGCGGAAAAACAGCGCATTCCCCAATTGCGCGAACGCCGGCCGAGACCGCCGCTAATCTGGCAGCGCACGACGGCGGAGCCCCCCATGCTCACGGAGAGGAAGCCTTGTGTCCTTCCGGCGAATGATCCGCGAGACGGTCGAGAACGGCATCAACACCCTCGAGGAGCTGCAGGCATCGCTGCGCACCGCGATCGCCCTGGAATTCTCGACCATTCCCCCGTACCTGTGCGCTCAGTGGTCCATCGTCGACGGCACGGATCGCGACAGTGTCGGCAGCATCATCGGCGGTGTGGCGGCGCAGGAGATGCTTCATTTCGGTCTCGTCTGTAACATGTACACCGCCACCGGCGGCTCGCTCAAGGGCGAGATCGCGACGCCGGAGCTGGTTCCCGCCTATCCGATCACCGGCCTGCCCGGCGGCGTGCACCCCGGCCTTGTCGTCACGCTGGCTCCCCTCGGCGCGGGTGCGCTGCGGACGTTCATGTCCATCGAGTACCCGGAGTCGGGTCCGGTGGTGCCGCAGCCGCCGACGCCACCGCCCCCGCTGGCGCCCACCGCGCCAGCGATCGGGCAGTTCTACGAGGCGATCGCCGCCGGCTTCACCGCCGTGTTTCCCACCGGCTCGCTCCCGCGGGATCCGTCCCCGAACCAGGTTGTCACCACTGTCGACGCCGACGGGCTTTTCGCCGTCAACGCGGTCGCAGATGCACTGCGCGCCGTCAGCGAAATCACCACGCAGGGCGAGGGCAGCAGCACGTCACCGGACGATGGAGCGTTCGATCCCGGCAGCTTCGCGCATTACTACTCGTTCGCCGAGATCTACTATGGGAGAAAACTCGTCCCCGTGGGCGCCGGATTCGCATATTCGGGCGACGCGATCGCGCTGCCGGACGCCCACGCCTTCGCGCCGGACCCCGCCCACGACCCGGACCAGCAGGCGTTCATCGACGAGTTCACGACCGTGATGAACGAGCTGGAAGCATGCTGGACCAGCGGTTCGTCGATCGACGCCGCCATCGGCCGGATGTTCACCCTGAAGCAGGCCGGCCTCACCCTGATCACGACCGGCACCACTCCCCCCTTCACCCTGCCCGCGAACGGCGACCCGATGGGTGCCTGACGCAGCAGGCCGCCGCGTCCGACGTCCCCCGGTCGCCCCATGCCTGGGCACGGCTGCCGCCTCGGCACGGTGGCGGCACGTCCGGCTCACGACCTCGAGACGGTGCCAGGTGAGTCGTGCCTGCCGGGGCGCACGCCGGCGCAAGGTGGGAGGACATGACGCGACGACCTACACGATGCACCTCAGCGTAACCGCCACGACGATCCGCCCGGCGACCACACGAGGACCGTCATCACCTTCAACGCGAGCCGCTACCTGGACGGCGCCCCGGTCGACCTGAGCGTCAGCGGACTTCCGGCCGGGGTCACCGCGACCTTCGCTGTCTCACCCAATGATCGATAGGCCTTCCCCCGGAGGCGATCGGACACCTGTACCCCTACCGACTACAAGCGCTCTTGACCGGGACACCACCACGTGGATTATCGTGGCCATGGCGGATCGGCTGATCTACCTCGTCACTGGACCCGACCACACCGGCCACCCGGCCGACCCTCCACCTCCGCGGAGATCCGCCACCTGATCCTCCGCCTCGCCGAGGAGAACCCCCCGCTCGCAGGCTCTGCCCATGACGGCCCGGACCGACTCCGGTGTCAGCGGCCGGTAGGGCCGCCGGACCGTCACGAACACCGACCGCGACTCGCACGTCGGCCGCCCGTGCTCCAGCCAGGCGGCGAGTGCCTCCCCTGCCGGGGCCGGTAGCGGGAGCCGCTCGGTCCGGCTGCCCTTACCGGTGACAGCGATCTCGCCGGCCCGCCAGTCGATGTCGCCGAGCCGCAGCCCGGCGGCCTCGGCGCCCCGCAGGCCGAGCCGGGCCAGCAGCGACAGGACCGCGTAGTCCCGCAGACCCACTGCCGTGTCCCGGTCACAGCCGGCCAACAGCCGCTCGACCTCCGCGGCCTTCAGGCCGCGGGGCAGAGCCGACATCCGCCACGACGCGACCGCGGGAACCGCCCCCGCCAACGGGACCGCCGTCCGCCCCGTCGCGTGCGCGAACCGCAGGAACGCCCGCAGCGACGTCACCATCGCCTTCGCCGACCACCTGTTGCGGTCCCGCGTCCAAGCCACCATGAACGCGGTCGCCGTGCCCGCGTCCAGACCGCTGACCGCGCCCGCCCCGCCGATCCCGGCCTGTGGGGTGTCAGAACGCGGCCACCGGCCTTGACCTGGGGTTTTAGGCGGCTCGTTCGTATTCGTTGATCAGGCCACCGAGGACGGGTCGGCGCTTGATCCGTTCCTTGGTCAGGTCTGCGACAGGGTGGTCGGGCCGGGGCGGTTGAAGGCCACAACCGCGGTGGGGTCGTCGTCCGTTGTAGTGCCGTGCGTACTCGGCCAGAACGGTGCGCAGGTGCCGCTCGCCGAAGATCAGCATCCGGTCGGTGACCTCGGTCCGGACCGTGCGGACGAACCGTTCCGCGTAGGCGTTCGCTCGCGGAGCCCGGGGCGGGATCTTGATCGCGGTGATGCCGGCGTCGGCGAGGACCGCGTCGAACGACGCGGTGAACTGGCCGGCCCGGTCACGGACCAGGAACTGGAAGTCGGCAGTCCGGTCACTGAGGTCCATGAGGAGGTTCCGGGCTTGTTGGGTGGTCCACGGTCCGTCGGGGTGGGCGGTGACCCCGAGGATGTGGACGGTGCGGGAGCCGACCTCGATGACGAAGAAGCAGTACAGACGCCGTAGTGTCACCGCGCAGTCCACGTGGAAGAAGTCCACGGCCAGCATCGTCGACGCCTGCGTGCGCAGGAACTGTCGCCACGTCGTGTCGGTCTGCCGTTGCGGAGCCGGGGGCAGCCCGAGGGACGTCAGGACCCGGCGGATCGTGGAGGCGCTGACCCGGTGACCGAGCTTGAGGAGCTCGCCCCGGATCCGCGGGTAGCCCCACGTCGTGTTCTCGGTCGCGAGCCGCTCGATGAGGGTCACGATCTCCGTGCCGACCGGTGGCCGACCCATCCGCCGCGAGGAGGTCCATTTCCGTGTGATCAGACGGCGGTGCCACCGCAGGACGGTCCCCGGGGTGACCAGCCGGTGCGCTCGCAGCGCTCTGGGCAGGAGTCGGATCAGTGCGGCGAGCACCGCCCGGTCCGCCCAGTCCCACCGCGGCTTGGGCTGGGTACGGCGCAGCACCGCGACCTCATGCCGCAGCACCAGCAGCTCGATGTCCTTGGACGCCGACGAACGGCCGAGGAGAACCAACCAGCCACACACCCGCACGAAGATCAGATAGAGCAGGCGTACGAACATGACTGACCATCATGCCGGCTGCCGCACCGTCGCATCACCCCAGCTCACGGGCCCAAGCCGACTTCTGACACCCCACAGGTGTTGGCAACGGCGTTGCAGGAGGAGATGACCGAGCACCTCGGGCATGAGAAGGACCGGGCGGCGGCGGAGCGGAATTCGGCGAACGTACTGTCACTCGCAGCTCGCGCAGCTGCCGGTGGTTGGGCGAAGCGAGGTACTCGTGAACGCCGCCGAGTTCGACAAGCTCCAGCCCCGGCAACACCGTGACGAGCTCATGCAGGGCGCACCGCAGCTCCACCCGAGCCAGCGGCGCTCCAATACAGGTGTGCGGCCCGTTGCCGTAGACGAGATGCCGGCGCACGTTCTCTCGCGAGGGCCGGTACTCGTCCGGCTCCTGGAATTTCGCCGGATCGAGGTCGGCGGCACGAGAGACAGCGTGCACTTTTTCGCCCGGGCGCAACAGCACACCGCCGATCCGCACAGGTCTCGTGACGGTGCGGACTGCGGCGAAAGAGACGCCTTCGAGCCGCAGGCACTCCTCGATCGCCGGCTCGACTCCGGTCGGATCGGTCACCAGGTCGGCCCAGGCTCCCGATGTGGACAGTAGTCGCAGCGTAACCGCCGCCACGGCCGAGGCCGTCGTATGCAGGCCGCCCACGATCACGTTCGCGACGATGTCGACGATTTCCCGGTGGCTCAGCTCGTACTGCCCCTCCGTCACGCCACGGAGAACGTCCGAGATCAGGTTGTCGCCGGGTTCGCGTTCGTATCGCTGCACCAGCGCGGTGACATACGAGTCGTAGGCGCGCAGGTTTCGGGCGCAGGCGAGCTGCTCCTCGCGGGTCAACCGGTACCGGTAGAGGCTGAACCAGTCGCCCACCCACTGGGTGACCAGCTCGAGGTCGTCGCCCGGAAGCCCGATCAGCTCTCCCATCACCGGCCCGGCGAGCGGGCTGGCGAAGCTCGTCTTGAGGTCGACCCCGCGCGGCCCGGCGGCGCGTATCGACTCCCTCATTCGGAGTGCCAACGACCGCGCCGAGGCGGTGGCGACTCCTTCGAGTCGGGCGACGGCCCGCGGCGTGAGCCCCCGCGCGACCGCCGAGCGTAGCCGTGTGTGGCGGGGAGCATCCGTGTTCGCCAGGAAGTTTCGGAGGCCCGCTCGATCCTCACCCACCTCCGCGATGACATCGGGCTCCAGCTGCAGGCGCGAGGTCATGCTTCCCACGCTGGTGAAGTTCCGCCGGTCCCGAAGCACCTCGGTCACGTCGGCCGCGCGGCTGACGACCCAGGCACCGAGCGCGTCGCTGAAGTAGACCGGGCTCGCCGTCCTGAGGCTGTGCAGGGCCGGCGCCGGGTCCGCAAGGAAAGCCGGGCAACGGGACTCGAACTGCGTCTTGGCATCGCCAAGCGCTATGCGATCCATGTCCACTCCAGGTCAGCGCCACCAGAAGATCGTCATCCGCTTTCAGGACGCCGAACGCCACGGTCGCGGGACCTCAGTCACCCGGCTCGCCCTCGACGACCGTGGTCGTGGCGAATGCCCGGCGGAAGAGCAGGAACTCGACACCCTCCGGGCCCGCGGACTCCGCGCCGTAGATCGTCCGGGCGTCTGTCCACGCCATTCCACCGGGGCCGACCTTCTGGTCACCGATCGTCATCGATCCCTTGAGCACGACCACGAACTCGCCCTCGCTGTGCCAGTGACAGGGAAATCGATAGCCCGGCGGGAACTTTATGATCACCACCGGCGGCCGGTCCTCATCGGGCTCCGGGAAGATCAGCCACTTGTGCTCGACGCCGGCGGACTGCTTGCGGTGCTCCTCCTCGGTGCCCGTGCTGGTCGGCCGTCGACGGGCAGGTTCAAACGGCGTGTTCGCGACGTCGAACAGATGAAGCCCGCGCTCCGCCATCGACGAGCAGAGCTTGTCGTTGCTGCGTACCAGACCGTCGCCGGTCTCAGCCGCGTCGGCCATGAGCCTTCCTCTCCCTGTCAACCGGACACGTCACGCGGGCGGATCGAACAGCACGGGAAGGCTGTTCACCGCCGCGAGGGAGCCATCGCCGCCGGTGTCCGGACCGGAGGCGGGCCGGACGAACGGACGCGGGGCGGACGGGTCCAGCCGCAGATGGGGCAGCCGGTCGAGGGCGACGTTCAACGCGACCCGCATCTCGGCCCGGGCGAGATGCATGCCCAGGCAGATGTGCGGCCCGTAGCCGAACACCCCGGCCGGCGCCCGCTCTCGGGTCACGTCGTACCGGTCGGGCTCGGCGTAGACCGTCTCGTCCCGGTTATGCGCGGAGACATGGGCGCGGATCAACGTGTTCTCGGGCATCGCCACGCCCTCCACCTCGACCGGGCACAGGGACCGCCGCAGGAACGTCGTCGCCGCGGGGTTCTGCCAGCGCAGCGCCTCGTTCACGGCGCGGTTGACCAGCCCGCGGTCGCGCCGGACAAGCTCGAGCTGTTCCGGATGCAGGAGCAGGCCCGCGAACATGTTGCTCGACCCGGCCACCGTCGTGTCCGCCCCGGCGGGGATGAGCAGCAGCAGATACTCGAGGAAGTCCTCGTCGGTGAGCGGCCGGCCGTCGAGTTCAGAACGGGCGAGCAGGCCGAGCACATCGTCCTTCGGGTTGGCCCGCGCCGCGTGGATCCGTGGGAGGAGAAACTCCTTGATGTGATCTTCCCAGCCCCGGTTCAGCCCGTTCACGGGGAACGCGAGCCCGATGAACTCGTCGTGTTCGGACTCATCGATGCCGATGATCCTGCGGATCACATGAAACGGGTAGTGACTCGTAAAGTCGAGGACGAGGTCAGCCTCCCCGCGGCTGACGAACTTGTCGACCAGGTCGTGGATCAGCGGAACGATGAGCGTCTTCTCAAACCGGGCCACGCCCTGGACGGTGAACGGGTCCGCGACAAGCGCCCGATGGACCCGGTGCTCCTCGCCGTTCATCGACAGCAGGGTGCGTGTGGTCCGCCAGCTGGGCCCCGGCTTCGTGAAGCACCGGTCGTCGCCCATGACCTGCCGCACGCCGGCGTTGCTGTAGACGACATAGGTCTCCGGGCCTGAGCCCTCGGCGGGCGACGTCTTCGCAACGGGGCACCGCCGCCGTTCCTCGGCCCACCGCGCGTAGCGCGGCTCGATGTCCTCTCCCGGCTTCTGAAGATGCTCGACCAGTCGGTCCCGGTTGCTCACGTGTTCCAATCCATGACCTCTCATCGTCCCGATCGGACCGCCGACGCAGGCGCTCCGGTTGGTGTCAGGACCCGTCCCGGGTGGTGGTGTCATGTTCGGAGCCGTCGAGCCACAGTGTCTGGAACGTCAGCGGCGTCGCCCGGAACTCCAGCAGCCGGGCACCCTCCGGCCCGACAGTGATCTTGTACGGCACGTTCGGCGGCGTGTAGTAGCCGCTTCCGGGCCCGAACACCCGGCGCCCCTGCCTGATCTCGCCCTCGAGCACGAGGACGATCTGCGGCACGTCGTGCTTGTGCCGGGCGACCTCCGAGTTGGGCGCGTAGCGCACCCCCAGCAGGCTGAGCCCCTCGCCCCCAGGCGGGTTGACCAGCGCCTGGACGTAGGTGCCGCTGGGCGTGTCATCGAACCGGGACGGCACGTTCGTCTCGGCCGACCCGGCTATGTCGAAGAACGCCATCCGGTCGGGCCTGGTCACGGGTCCGGCGCTCAGCTTCAGGTTGGTGGACCGCTGCTGTTGGGAGGCCCCTTCCATGTCCGGTACCTCGATTCCGATCGTCGTAGCAGGCGTGGTCGGACCGGTCTGCAGGGCCGGGAAGACCCATCGCACCAGATGAGCAGAGGCACGAAATCATCGTTTTCGGCCGATTCGGGCGTACCATTCCGATGCCGCACCAGCGTCCCGGCGTCGTTGCGCCATCTCGGAAGGTGGCAGCATGTCGCGCCCCGTCGTACAAGCCACTCGGCGAGCATGCCCATCACCGATCTTCGGATCACCGGTCCCCAGGAACTCCCACTCCTGGATCATCGGTCACCGAGGACCAACCGGCCCCGTCCAGAATTGGCTCATTCAGAATCCTGGATTCTTGTCGCCGAGAATTCTAAGTCCCCCAGTTGTCGAGGTCAACCGGACCCCCCTGACGGGTCGAGTGCCCCGCGCGGGCGGGGGCCAGGGGGCGCAGCAAGGTCAGTCGAACACGAGGTTGAGCCGGCTCAGCCCGCGTACGGCCGAGTAGTGCGACACCGGTGGGTTCGCGCTGCGCGCGAGCCAGGCCCAGCTCAGGCCGCGTTGCGTGCCTGCGGCCGGTTGATCATGACCTCGAGCACATGCCCGTCACGACGGACGAGAACGTGTTCATAGTCCTCACGTAGCACCGCCGGCCGCCGCGGGACGAAACCGCGGCCGGGAAACAGCTGTACAGGTCGAACGTCGAGATCTGCTCCAGGGCCAGGCCGGCGACGTCGAGCGCGTGCTGGACGGCCGTCACCGCGGCCGGGTTGGCCATCAGCCGATGGGATTCAGCGCGACCGGCGCGTACGTCAGGGAGGACACCGGACGGAAGGCGTCGCGGCGCATCAGGTCGCCAGCTTCCTCCTCGGACGGCGGGGTCATGATGTCGTCGAGCTCGAGGCCGTGCCTCTGCACCACCGGGTCCAGCGCGACCGGGTCGAATCCGAAGATCCGAGAGGCGTTGCCGCCGAGGAACGCGGTCGCCTCCTGGACGGTCATGTCCGAGCGGCCGACACACGTCCTCAGATATCCGAGGGTCGAGCCGTAGGTGCCCTCGGGATGCGGGAAGTCGGCGCCGAACATCATGCGGTCGACACCGATCTGGTTCCGGTTGAACACCTCGCCGGCGGAGAGGATGGAGGAGCCAAGGAAGACCTGACGGTCGGTGTAGTAGCTCGGCGGGTGCGGGACGATGTCGCGGATCGAGCGCTCCATCGTTCCGTGCAGCCAGGAGTGGTCCATCTGCGCCACGGTCGCCACGAGCCAGTCGCTGTGCTGCTCGGTGAAGACCAGTCGCAGGCTGGGGTGCCGCTCCAGGACGCCGCTCCAGACCATGAACCAGAGTGGGCGGTGCGCGAACCAGGGAAACTCGAAGACCGAGACGCGCATGCGCACGCAGTCCGGGACGCCATCCAGCTTGGCGCCGCCGTATGTCGGCTGCCCGATGCCGCCGTGGAAGTTCAGCACCAGGCCGGTCTCGGCGCACGCGGCCCAGAAAGGCTCGTAGCGGTCCGCCCAGAACATGGGCAGGTCGTCGTCCATGCCCGGCATGACAATGCCTTTGAAACCCTGCTCAGCCGCCCAGTACACATCCTTGACGGCCTCACCGATGTCGACCAGCGAGATGATCGCCTGCGCGGCGAACCGCTTCTCGTAGCCGCTGATGTAGTCGACGAGCCAGCGGTTGTACGCCCGGCCGCCCTCAAGCTCCAGGTGGCGTGGGTAGCGCGTACGGGCCGAACCGAGCCCGCCGGCGCCGAACGGCGCGCCGTCCGGGAAGATGACCTCGCCGAGAATACCCTCGTTACTGAGCGACTCCAGCCGGTGCTCGACGTTCCACTTGCCCTCGATGACCCCACTGTCGTACATCATCTTGCGATATGGACCAGCCACCTCGGGGTCCAGAAAATCGAAGAAGTTCACGGTTACGCGCTGCGAAAAAGCCGCAATCAAATCGTCGAGATCGCCGCGGACGGCCGGCGAGAGATACGGACGGTACGCGGCTAGCTCCGGAGCGGCGTGACCGTCTGAACTGAGCACAAGGGCCTTGGGCACAGCTAGCTCCTCAAGGGGTCCGTTCGGCGTGAGGCCATTCAGGAATCCTGGACACAGGATGCAGAGGACGTTACACTCGCCACAGTGTGACGTCAAGCACTCGTCAAACGCTCTCGGTCGCCACAACCGAGGCGTCTGGGGCGAAGATGACCACCTCGTCGAACCAGCCGCGGAAGCGCCCCCGCAGCTCCACGAAAGCCGGCTCGGTGATCGCAGTCGCCCGCTCGCCAAGCGTCTCCGGCTCGTCGAGTTCGAGGTAGTTGAACAGGTAGGTCCGAGCGCCGTCCTCCACGAGGAAGCAATGCTCGACCCATAAGCGGAGCTCGCGATGCGCCGCGATGAGACCTGGGGTTCCGGCGGTCTTGAGCCATGCTCGGACGTCCTCCAGCGCCCCCGGCGCGATCCGCATTCGTTGCATCTGTACTGGCACAGCGTCATCCTTCGATCGAGCTGGAGCCGGCGGTGACCTGGCTGATCAATCGAGCCCATCGAGGCCAAGAAGTACCGCCGACCTGGATGTGACCAGGTCCCGCTCCCGCGATTCGTCTATTCCGCGCCGGACGGCATGAAGACCGTTTACGCGGTGCGTCCGACGCCGACGCCGCGGACCCGACGCGGGAGCCCGCGCTCATCGTCTACCTCCGCTTCATCGTCTAACGCCGCGTCAGGCAACGGCGGCCCGCCAGTCGCGACGCCACGATCCTGACGGCGGGCCGGTGAACGTCGCCGGGAACGGCACTAGGCGGTGACGTTCTTGACGCCCCAGTTGGGTTCCCTGCGCGGGGTGAAACCGACGTAGGCGGAGTCGCTTCCGGCGGCCAGGCCGCGACGGCGCCCGGCGGGCTGCAGCTCCGGCGGGACGAATCCCCGGCTGTCGTTCGGGTGGATGTCGAAACCCGGAGGCACGATGGCGTCGATGCGGTCGAGCGTGTCCTGGCTGAGCACGACGTCCGCGCCCGCCAGGAGGTCACGCAGTTCCGTGAGGTTCTTCGGGCCCATGATCGGGGCGGTCACCGCCGGGTGCTCGCGCACGAACGCCAGCCCCAGATGGACGATCGACAGGCCCGCCTCGTCGGCGAGTTCGATGAGCGCCTCGACGGCGTCCAGCTTCGCCTGGTTGAACCGCCCCTCCGCGGAATACCGGCTGAGCGCGCGGAAGTTGCCGAGGTCCTCGGACGTCGGCATCTGCCCGCCGCGACGGATCATGCCGGTGAGCCAGCCGCCGGCCAGCGGGCTCCAGCACATGATCCCCATGCCCTGCGCCGCGGCGAGCGGCAGCCGGTCCCGCTCCGCGCCACGGACCAGGATCGAGTAGCCAAGCTGCTCACAGCGGAAGCGCTCCCGGCCGCGGGCGTCGGCGGTGTGCCGCGCGTTCAGCATGTCGACCGCGGAGAAGTTCGAGGACCCGAAGGCACGGATCTTGCCGGCACGGACCAGGTCGGAGAGCGCGCCGAGCGTCTCGTCGATATCGGTGTCCCAGTCGGGGCGATGCTGGATGTACAGGTCGATGTAGTCGGTGTTCAAGCGGCGCAGGCTGTCTTCGCAGGCCTGCGTGATCCACCGACGCGACGCTCCCGACCGGTTCTCGCCCTCCCCCATCGGGTTGGCGTACTTGGTGCTGATGACCCACTCGGAGCGGTTGCCGGCGATCGCCTTCCCGATGATCTCTTCGCTCTCGCCGTAGGAGTAGACGTCCGAGGTGTCGATGAAGTTCACACCGGAGTCGCCCGCCTCCTGGATGATGGCGAGGCACTCGTCGTGGTCGGTGTTGCCCCACGAGCCGAACATCATGCCGCCGAGGCACGCGCGGGAGACGGTGATTCCGGTCCTTCCGAGCTTGGTGTACTGCATTTCCTACTCTCCGCGGTCCGGGAAGACATCGATGATAAAGTTGCCGGCGTCGTCGAACCAGCCGTTCTGTGCCGGACGGATCACGATCACCGTGTTCGGGAACTCGACCAGCGCCGGGCCGGCGATCGTCCCGTCCACCCGGGCGCCCGCGCGCTCCTGCATTCTCAGCACCGGGGTGTCGGCGAAGCCCCCGGTCTCCTCCCAGTAGACCGGGCGCGAGGACCAGGTGGGCTCGACCGTCTCGCATCCTCGGCTGCTCGGGCCGGCGTGCCGCGCCCAGACGCCCCGGGCCCGCAGTTGCAGACCGGTGATCTGAACGCCGCTCGCGCGCGACCCGGAGTTGTGCCCGAACCGCTCCTCGTACACCGCCGTGAAGTCCCGGTCGATCTGGTCGACGTCCGCCTCCGACCGGATCGCGCCCTGCACCGGGACCTCGACGTCGAAGATCTGCATGGTGTGCTTCATCCGGACGGCGCGGGCGACCGAGATCTGCTCGGGTGCGAAGCCGTACGCGGCGAGCCTGGCACGCGCCTTGCCCTCGAGCGCCGCGAAGCGCTTCTCCAGCTCGTTCGGCCCTGTGGGGAGCCGCAGCGACACCGGCTCGAAGTACATGTGCACGATGTCGAGGTTCGCCGCGCCACCGGCGGACCAGACCGGCGCGAGCTCCGGGGACGGCACGATCACGCGTCGGACACCCGAGCCACGCGCGTACGCGGCCGCGTGTACCGGGCCGCCGCCGCCGAACGCGAGCAGCGCGAAGGTCCGCGGGTCGTGGCCGCGGAACTCGGTGACGCGCCGGATGAGGTCCGCCATCTTTGCGTCGACGAGGCGGTTGATGCCGGCGGCGGTCGCATACACGTCCATGCAGAGCTTCGAGCCGACCCGCTCGATCGCGGCCTTGGACAGCTCCGGATCGATCGTCACCGTCCCGTGCAGGAACGAGCCTGGGTCGATGAGCCCGAGCGCGACGTCCGCGTCGGTGACGGTGGGCTCGGTCCCGCCCCGGCCGTAGCACGCGGGGCCCGGATCGGCGCCGGCGCTGCGCGGGCCGACGTTGAGACGCCCGGACTCGTCCAGCCAGGCGATCGACCCACCGCCGGCACCGATCGACTCGATGTCGAGCATAGGCATCGCCATCTCGAACCGGTCGAAGACGATGGAGTCACGCATCAGCGGCTCGCCGCGGCGGATGACGCTCACGTCGAGGGTGGTGCCGCCGACGTCGGTGGTGATGATGTTGGACTCGTCGTGGAGCAGACCGAAGCCCGCCGAGTTCATCACGCCGGAGACCGGCCCGGACTGCATCGTGAGCACCGGGGCCACCTTGGCCTCGTCCGCGTTGATCGCGCCGCCGGCCGACTGCGCGAACAGCACCTGCCCCTGGTAGCCGAGCTCCTGGGCGCGGCTGACGATCGCGTCGACATAGCGGACCATGAGCGGGCCGATGTACGCGTTGAAGACGGCGGTGACGGTCCGTTCGAACTCGCCGACCCGCGAGACCAGGTCCGACCCGCACGTCACGAAGACGTCCGGCGCCAGCTCACGCACGATGTCGGCCAGCCGGCGCTCGTGCTCGGGGTTCTTCACCGACCACAGCAGGCTGATGGCGACGGACTCCACGCCCTTGTCCAGCAGCGCCTGGATCTTCCACCGGGCCTTCTCCTCGTCGAGCGGGACGACGACATCACCGTCGCGGTCCATGCGCTGCTCGATCTCGGCCGTGAAGGCGCGCGTGACGAACGGCGCGGGCTTGCGCCGGGTCGCCACCTCGTCCATGACCATGTCGGCGATGACGCCGGTGGTGCGTCCCGCGCCCTTCATCATCAGCATGACGTCGCCGTGGCCGGCCGTCGTCACGAGGCCGACCTTCGCGCCTGTACGCGAGACGACGGCGTTCACGCCGGTCGTGGTGCCGTGCAGGATCCGCGAGGTGCGGCCAAGCAACTCGGACAACGACAGGCCGAGATTCCTGGCCGCGTCCTCGATCGCGCCGAAGAAGCCGATCGACCGGTCGTGCGGCGTGGTCGGCACCTTTCCGGTGACCACCCGCTCCTCGGACACCACGACGCAGTCGGTGAAGGTGCCGCCGATGTCGACGCCGATGGAGAACGTGGCGGTCATGCGGTCACCTCGGCGGGAGCGGACGGACGGATGGTCGGCATCTCGTTGAGCCAGGGGTCACCCTCGGCCGCCGGCTCGATACTGAGCAGCACGCCGCAGCTCGGACAGCACCACTGGCGCAGCACGAACCGGACCGACGGATCGAAGACCGCCTCGGGGTCCGGATACAGCTCGGGACGAACGGCATGCGGGCTGCTCTCGAGGAGGGCCGCGCCCCGGCGGTAGTTCTCGTCCGCCGGCGCGAGCTGCCGCCCGCAGTCCCCGCAGGCCCACAACGGCCCGTCGGCGGTGTCGGCGAGGTCGATCATCCCGGACACGCGGCGGCGCACCTCCCCCGGCTCGACGTGGCCGGGCCGGGGCGCCACCGGGGCGGCCGCGGCGGCGAGCCGTTCCCGCCGCCGGCGTGCCCGCAGGTCGGCGGTGGCCCGCTGATCGATCCGGCCGTCGACGAGGACGACGGCGTAGGAGGCCTCCGCCGCTTCGGCGGTCACGCTGCCCCGCTCGACATCGGTCTCGACGAAGGAGGGGTTGCGGGTCAGCGGGTCGCCGTAGCCGCCCGAGCTCGTCTGGCCGAGCACCAGAATCATGTCGTCGCCGCAGATGAAGTAGTCCTGGGAGGTCAGGCGCTCGAACGGGCCGACCAGCGACTCGAGCTCCCGCCGGCTCGCCGGCAGCCGCCCGTCGGCCAGGGCGGCGAGGATACCGCTGGCGGTCTTGGCTTCCCAGGCGCCCGGGAAACCCGGCAGGCCACCCGCGAGTCCTGGCACGGCGTTGATCGACGGGTCGTTACCGACGGGCTGCGCCATCCAGACCCGCGCCTTGTGGGCGATCTGCGCGACCTCGATACTGTTGCCCCCACGGAAACAGCCGGGCCCGCCGCTGTCGGCCCGCTCGCGGCGGTAGAGGTACAGCATCGGCGCGGAGGCCTCGATCTCCTCCACGTTGCCCCCACCGCTGCTCGGCGAGAACCACGCTCCCGCGACGTCCTCGCCATCGTCGAAGGGCGACGCCCCGGTGCTGCCCATCAGGACGTCCCAGAAGTTCGCGTACGAGGCGGAGCCGTCCAGCCCCTGGCCGGAGGGCACGATCGTCGAGCCCTGTCCCACCGACGCGGCCCGGACACGGGCGCGCAGGTCGTCGGAACCGGTCATCAGGAGCCGCGAGAGCACGTTGCGGCTCAGGTGCATGCCAGCGACGGTGAACAGCTGCGTCGACACGGCGCCCGGGTGCGTGGCCACCGAGAGCGTGCCCGCGTCTGGCTCGAACCGCATCTGGTTCAGCACGCCGGCCGGGCAGTACAGCTGGTCCCAAGCGAGCAGCATCGACGCGGCGACGACCGCGCCGGAACGGAAGGTCGCGTACGTGCCGTTCACGCCCTTCGGCAGCTGCGGGTCACTGCCCCGGGTGCCGAAGACCAGCAGGTCGCCTTCCTTGCGGATCGTCCGCGACAGCCGGTGCAGCCGGGCGAAGTCACCGGGGATGCCCATGCGCCAGGTCTCGGCGATTTCGCCGTCCGGCACCGTCTCCAGGCGCCGCGCCACCGCCGCGGCGGTGTCGGCGACCATGCGCCGCATCGCTCCCTTGACGACGCGCGGCCCGTACTCGTCGAGAAGCTCGCGGATCCGCCGTGTCGCCGCGTCGATGCCGGCGAGCTGACCGCGCAGCTGCAGCTCTACCTGGGCGCCCGCGCGGCTGTGCCGCACGAAGAGGCCGAGGATGTCCCCGCGTACCTCACCGCCGTCGACGAGCTTCACGACCGGCCACGGCTGGGCCTCCTGGTACATGTCCGTGGCGTTCGGGCACCACGACCCGGGCTCCGCCCCGCCCACGTCCGCCTGGTGGGCGCCCGAGTACACCCAGGCGAAGAGGCGTCCGTCATGGAAGACCGGCGCGAACACGGCGACGTCGTTCTGGTGTGTGACCCCGATGTACGGGTCGTTGTGCAGGAACACGTCACCGGCGTGGATCCCGGGATTCCCGGCGCGGTGCTGCAGCGTCCATTTGACGCCAAGGTCCGCGAGGCCGACGAAGTACACCATTGACGGCCCGCAGAGTATAGTGTCACCGTTCTCGGCGTGTATGGATGTCGAGAAATCGTCGAGATAGCAGACGTACGGCGCGCCCGACACCCGTTTTATGGCGTCGGAGTGCGCGAGGTTCACATTCCAGAGCCGATACCGGAGAACCTGGTAGGTGACCGGGTCGATATCGGTGTCGAACTCGGCGTCGAACAGCAGGTCCGACGGGGTCTGAATGGATACCGGCGGCACCCACGGTAAGCGCGAGCCATCCCAGGGCCCCTGCGCCCGGGTCGCCGCGCTGATCTCGTCTTCACGGAGCTGTCCATCAGGAGTCACATGACCTAACGGGCCTTCGGCAGCTGTCATCGGCTCCCCGTTCCTCAACGTCCGGCCGTACATCCGCATCGCGGACCTGCCGCCCCTGGATTTGCACCTCGAAGGACCTGCCCTCGGACGAACAGGTGCATCCTGGACACAGGATTCCCCCGGAGGCTAACATCGCACACCGGTGTAGTCAAGAACACACTCGGAGGGCGCATGTCCGATTTTCACGACCCCCGCGACGCCTGCAACGCCTGCAACGCAACGGATTTCGACCCGATGGACGAATCACTGGCGCGCGACTTCTGGCCGACCCTCGACGGGCTGCTGGGATCCTGCCCGGTGATCCACAGCGACGTACAGGGAGGATTCTGGGCGGTCCTCGGCTACGAAGAGGTCTGGAAGGCGGCACACAGTACACATTTCACTACTGAGTACGGAACGCGTCTGATGCCTTCGCCACCGGGGACTCCCGCGCTCTTACCCATGAACGCCTCGGGTGAGCTGCACCGGGACCTGCGCAGGCTCATCGACCCGTGCTTCTCCCCGCGCGCGGTCGCCGCGCTCGCGCCGCAGATCAGGGCGAAGGCGAGCACGCTGTTGGACCGCATCGAGCCGGGCGGCGGATGCGAATGGATGGAGGAGTTTGCCATCCCCTTTCCTGGCCGGATGTTCTTCGAAGTGGCACTCGGCGCAGACCCGGACGAGCGCGACCGCGTCGCGCGGTACGCGGAGGCGATCATCTTCCACCCCGAGAAGGTGCGCAACGCCCTCGCGGATTTCATCGCCTGGGCCGGCGAGTTCGCCGCGCACCGCAGAAGCTCCGGGGCACGGCGCGGAGACGTCGTGGACGCGCTGCTGGACGGCACTGTCCAGAGGCGCGCGCTCACCGACGACGAGATCGCTCGAACCTTGGTCACGGTCGTGCTCGGGAGCATGGAAACCACCACCGTCGCACTGGGCAACATGCTGGTCCGGCTCGCCCGTGAACCGGAGCTGGTCTCGCGGCTCCGTGACACACCCGAACTGGTCCCGACGGCCGTCGACGAGCTTCTCCGGCTCGAGGCGCCCGTGCCGGCGATCGCCCGGACGGCACTGTGCGACTCACCGGCGGGGCAGACGGAAATCCCGGAGGGTGACCGGCTGCTCGTCTATTACGGCGCCGCCAACCGCGATCCGCGGGTCTTCGCGGCGCCGACGGAGTTCGATCTCGACCGCGGCGCCGAGGTACGCAAGCACGTCGCATTCGGCATCGGCCCGCACCGGTGCCCGGGGGCGCACCTCGCGCGTCTCGACCTGCAGATCGTGATGACGGAGATCGTCACGCGGTGGGACGACATCCGTCTCGCGAACCCCGAGGTGACCTACCGGCACGGCGTCTCTCACGGGCCCGCGACTCTTCGGATCGAGTTCGCCAGTCGCGGCGTCCCCCGTTGAGATGGTGAGGGCGGGTGCGCCAAAGCGGCCGCGCCCGCCCCCAGCACCTCCCGACGGTCAGGCCTGGTGCGCCGCGTAGTCGACCGACAGGGTCACGCCGCTGACATACGACGACTCGTCCGAGACAAGCCACACGACGGCGTTCGCGAGCTCCCGCGGCTCACCGAGGCGGCCGGACGGCATCGCGTCGGACCAGTGCTTGATCAGCTCCGGCCCGCGGCTCTCCATCAGCGGCGTGAGGAACGCCCCGGGCGCCACGACGTTGATCCTGATGCCGTCGCGGACGTAGTCGAGCGCCGCCGCCCGGCTCAGGCCGATCACACCGTGCTTCGCCGCGCCGTACGCCGCCGTGCCCGCCACGCCCCGGACACCGGCGAGCGAGGCGATGTTCACGATCGAACCGCCGCCGTTCTCCCGCATGTGGATGACCGCGGCCCGCGTGCCGAGGTACGCCCCGCGCAGGTTCACGGCGACCTGGTCATCGAAGGTGGCGATGTCGGTCTCGTGCAGCTTCGTGACACCGTGCCCGTAGCCCGCGTTGTTGACGGCGTAGTTCAGCCCACCGAAGGTGTCGACGGTGGTCCGGATGAGCCGGTCGACGTCGTCGGCGACGCGCACGTCCGTCTCGACGAACGCCACCCGCGCGCCCTGTTCCTTGAGCTCGGCCGCGACCAGGTCGCCGCGTTCCTTGTTCACGTCGGCGATGACGACCGCCGCCCCGTCCGCCGCCAGGCGACGCACCGTCGCCTCCCCCAGACCGGACGCCCCACCGGTGACATAACCGATCTTGTTCTCGAGCATCCATCCACCTTTCCGCCACCATTGAACCAGGATGCAGGATACAGTTTTGCTGTGTTCTGTGTCACCCGTTTCGGTAGCTGACGGCAGGAGAGGTACTGGCCCACCGGCCCCAGGCTGTCGGCTGGTCGGACAGTGACCATGCGAGAACGGCGCCCCGGGCCAGCTCCTGGAACCAGATCACCGCCTCGCGGCGGCGATCGGTAGCCATGATCAGGCCCGCTGGTAGCGCCGACAGTCCGCTGCGCCCCCGGGCCGGAGCCAGGGGGCGCAGCAAGGTCAGTCGAACACGAGGTCGAGCCGGCTCAGCCCGCGTACGGCCGAGTAGTGCGACACCGGTGGGTTCGCGGGGTCGAGGTGGTACTCGGGAATCCGGGCGTGCCACACCTCGAAGGCGATCGACAGGATCCGGCGCGCCAGGTGCATACCGAGGCAGCGGTGCGGGCCGACGCCGAAGGCGAGCTGGTTGCCGGGGGCGCGAGCGAGGTCCACCTCGTCCGGAGATGCGAAGACGTCCGGGTCGAGCCCGCTCATTCCCCAGGAGAGCAGGACCATGTCGCCCTCGTGCAGCGTCACCCCATGGAGCTGCACGTCCCGGGTGACGACGCGGGCGGTCGACAGCACCGGCTCGTGCCGCAGCAGCTCCTCGATCAGAGCCGGCGTCTTCGACGGGTCGGCGAGGACGGCACGGCGCGTCTCCGGGTTGCGCGCGAGCCAGGCCCAGCTCAGGCCGAGGGCGGACGTCGTCGTGTCGAGGCTCGCCATCATCGTGACCAGGCTCGTGTTGGTCATCTCCGCCATGGTCAGCGGCCGCCCGTCGTACGTGGCACGCAGGAGGTGGCTGATGACGTCACGAGCGTCCGGATCGTCGTCGCGCCGGCGCTGTTCGATCACCTCCGCGAAGAAGTCCCGCAGCGGCTCCGCCGCGGCGATGACCTCCTCATCGGAACGGGCGTTCGGCAGCGCCTCGCGGACGAACCAGTCCTTGAACGCCAGCAGCTCCGGTAGGCGGTCCCGGCCGATCCCGTAGTCGATCAGGAAGGCCTCCCCCGGCAGGGCGACCGCGAAGTCCCTGATGAACTCGCAGCCGTCCCGGCCGGCCAGGTTGTCGGCCAGCTCGGTCGCCGCCTGGCGGATGGCGGGCGTGAAGTGGTTGACCGTGGCGGGCTTGAACGTGTCGACGATCGCCTGGCGCCACTTGCGGTGGACCTCGCCGTCCAGACCCAGCGGAATCTCGCGCTCGTCCGCCGCGAAGGTCGAGCGATAGGGGATGAGCATCTCCCGGCTGGCGAAGATCTCGGGGTTGCGTGCGGCCCAGGCGATGTCCTCGTGCCGGGTCAGGATCCAGAAGCCGCCGTGCTGCTCGGAGCGCAGCACGGGCCCCACCTCCTGGATTTCCTTCCAGTACGTGATCGGATCCTGCTGGAGCCATGGCGCGTACAGACTGAAGCCCTTGATGCGCTCCTCGGTGGTTGGCGGCGCCGTGAGCGCCATTCCGGCTGGCTGATCCGCCATGGTCCGTCTCTCCTTGCTGGCCAAACCGGCCATGTCTGCGTCTGGGTTTTGATATCGGGATGGCATGGGTTCCCGGCCGGCCGGCCGGGCGAGGACCGAGTCAGTCCTGGAGAAGAATCGCCCGCTCCGGGCATCCCTGCGCCGCGAGCCGGGCCAAGGGCTCCAGCGCCGCGGGGACGTCACCGTCGCGCGCGGCGGCGTAGCCGTCGTCCTCGTTCACGTCGAACAGTTCGGGCGCGTTCATCGCGCACAGCGTGTGTCCCTGGCAACGAGCCTTGTCAATCTGGGCCTGCATGGATCACCTCGCCTTCCTGGCGTCTTCCGGCCGCGGCGACGCCCGGCCATGGCCACGGCTGTCGGTCTGCCGGGGCCGGGCGACGCCGGCCCCGGCAGGCCGCATCGTTCTTTTGCTTACTTCCCCTGCTCGCCAACGGGTGGCCGCGGAAGCATGATGGTCTTGCTCTCGGTGTAGGCGTCCAACCCTTCGGCGCCCCATTCCCGGCCGATACCCGACTGCTTGAAGCCCCCAAACGGCGCCGTCGTGTCGTAAGAGAAACCATTGACGTTGAACGTGCCGGTGCGAACGCTCCGCGCTATGTCGACGCCCTTCTCGACGTCCGAGGTCCACACGGCGCCGCACAGGCCGTACGGCGAGTCGTTGGCGATCGCGACCGCCTCGGCCACGCCGTCATACGGAATGACGCACAGGACGGGGCCGAAGATCTCTTCGCGGGCTACGGTCATGCTGTTGTCGACGTCGGCGAGGACGGTCGGCTCGACGTACCAGCCCGTGGGCAGCGCCGCGGGCCGGCCACCGCCGGACACGACCCGAGCTCCCGCCGCGCGTCCCGCCGCGATATAGCCCTCGACCCGTGCCCGCGCGACCTCGGTGACGAGCGGGCCGATGACCGTCGACTCGTCGAAGGGGTCACCGACCGGCAGCATCGCGGCACCGGCCGCGAGCGCTTCGACGACCTCGTCATACCGGCTGCGCGGAGCGAGCACGCGGGTGAGCGCGATGCACGCCTCGCCGTTGTTCAGCATGCCGCCTTGCAGCGAGAGAGGAATCGCGGCCGCGAGGTCAGCGTCCTCGCAGATGATGTTCGCCGACTTTCCGCCCAGCTCGAGGGTCACCCGTTTGACCTGGTCACCGCACAGGCTCATGATCCGGCGGCCCGCCGCGGTGCTGCCCGTAAAGCTGATCTTGTCGACGCCGGGGTGGGTCACGACGCGTTCGCTCACTTCGCGGTCGGCGGCCACGATGTTGACGACGCCGGGCGGGAGGCCGGCCTCGTCGCAGGCCTCCGCCAGGAAGTAGGAGTCGAGCGGGGTCTGCGGCGCGGCCTTCACGACGGTGGTGCAGCCCACGAGCAGCGCCGGCGCGAGCTTGCCGAGCAGCAGCCCCAGCGGCGCGTTCCAGGGGATGATCAGGCCGGCGACGCCGACCGGCTCGCGCCGCACGACCAGGCCCCCGAAGGCCCCCTGCCGGCGCTGCTCCGGCGCGAACAGCCCGTCGGCCATCGCCGCGTACTGCTCCAGGAGTGCTGTGGACACCTGCGCGACCCGACTGAACGCGATCGGCGCGCCCATCTCGGCCGTGATGAGCTGGGCGATGGCCTCCCGGCGTTTGCCGATGCCCTGGGCGACGCGGAGCATGACCTCGGCCCGCTCGGCGACCGGCATCCGCGGCCACGGCCCGTCGTCGAACGCGGCCCGCGCGGCCGCGACCGCGGCGTCGACGTCCTCGACCGAGGCCGCGGGGGCGCGGCCGATCACCTGCTCGGTGGCCGGCGAGACCACCTCGAGCCAGCCCTTGCCGCGCGGCGCGACGTAGGCACCACCGATATATAAGGCGTCGTGGTCGGCGTTCCCGGTCACGGGATCACCACCGGCTTGACGACCGCGCCGCTGGCGGAGTCGGCCAGGGCCTTCTCGATGTCCGCGAGCGGGTAGGTCTGGACGATCTTCTCCATGGGGAGCTGGCCGCGCCGGTACATGTCGACCAGCCTCGGGATGAAGACCCGGGGGTTCGACAGCCCCATGATCGCGCCGACGAGGGTCCGACCGGACAGCACAGACCGGGAGTCCAGCGCGTACTCGGTACCGTGGGGCGCGGCGCCAACGAGGACCGTCCTGCCGCTGCCGTGTGTTGATTCGAACGCCGACCGCAGCGCGCGGGGAGATCCGCTCGCCTCCACGGCGGCGTCGACACCGGTGGGGAGCAGTGCGCGCACGAGTTCGGGCAGAGGTCCCGCCGAGGCGTCGATGACGTCGGTGGCGCCAAACGTCCGCGCGGCGTCGAACCGATCCGGGTTCATGTCGGCGGCGAGGACGCGCGAGCAGCCGGAGGCCGCGGCCGCCGCGACGGCCGCGAGGCCGACCGCGCCGAGCCCGACAATCAGCGCGGTGGATCCCGGTGCGGGCTTGAGCACGTTGAGGACGGCGCCGGCGCCCGTCTGGATGCCACAGCCGAACGAGCCGACGAGGTGCAGCGGGATGTCCTCGGGAACCTTGACGACGAAACGGTCCCTGGACAGCGCGTGGCTCGCGAACGAGGACTGCGCCACGAAGTTGCCATGGATGTCGCCGGCGTCGTCGTGCAGGGTGGAGCTGCCGTCCGGACGGCAGCCGCTGTTGTTCAGCCGTGAGGCGTTGGGGCACCAGGCGGGCATCCCCGACAGGCAGGACGGGCACGCGCCACAGGACGCGTTGCTCATCACCACATGGTCGCCGACCGCGAGTGAGGTGACGCCGGCCCCGACCGCGGCCACGCGGCCCGCGCCCTCGTGGCCCAGGACGGAGGGCACCGGGAACGGCCAGTGCCCCTGCTTGAACGAGATGTCGGTGTGACAGACGCCAGTGCCGGCGATCTCGACGAGAACCTCCCCTGGCCCAGGATCGTCGAGTGTGACCGACTCAATCGAGAACGGTTGCCCGACGGCACGGAGAACGGCCGCAGTGATCTTCATCGTCCACCTCTCGGCAGTGACCTCTGTCACGGTGATCCAGATGGTAATTCAGACGACAATCGTCCGCAAGTGGCCGACGGCGTTCATGAGCAGGGGTACGCTGGCCGGAACATGGTCACCTCGGAAGCGCGTCCCGGCCGGCCCCGCGACCCGGCCGTCGACGGGCGCATCTTCGACGCGGCGCTGACCGTCTACGCCGAGCGCGGCTGGTCCGGATTCAGCTTCGAGGTCGTCGCGCGGGTCGCCGGCGTCGGCAAGAACGCGCTCTACATCCGTTGGCGGACACGAGAGGATCTCCTGGTGTCCGCGCTCGAACGGTTCATCATCGCCGTCCAGGACATCGATCGAGGCTCGGTCCGAGAGGACCTGCGACACGTGTTCGCCTCGATGATCGAGACCTTCGCCGGCCCGGCGGACCTGGCACCGCTCCGCGTGCTCCTCGAGGCCCAGGCCGCGCCGGAGCTGTTCACCCGGTTCGCCACGGTCGCCGTCAGCAGGCTGGTCGCGGTGCGAGCGGCCATCGAGCGCGGCGTCGCCCGCGGCGAGCTACGGCCCGACACGGACGTCGTCCTGCTGGCCGACCTGATCGGCGGAGCCGTGATCAGCCGATCGCTGACCGCGCCGTTCGACCCAGCCGGATCGCCCGTGACGGACCCGGCGGCGTTCGTGGACCGGGTGCTCGACCACGTGCTGTCCTCGTCGCGGCGGTAACCCGGCCGGAACTCACCCGGCGCGCTGGTCGACGGCGCGCGTCCTCCCCCAGAGCCCGTCATCAGCGTCACAGCGCGGGCATGACCTCGGCCGCGAACCACTGGATCGTCTCGACATACCGAGCGGCGTTTTCCCATGGGAATGACAGCCCGAACTCCGTCACTCCGGCCTCCCGATACGTGGCCATCACCTCGATGGTCCGCTCGGCGTCCGAGCGCGACACCGAATGCTTCTGTGCCCTGACCAGGTCGGCCTTGTGAGAAGCCGCCGCCTTCGTGATCGTGGCGTTGCCGCCCAGGATGCTCACCCGGGTGAACACCCGGAGGTCGTCCGAACGTCCGACAGCGGCCAGGCCCTCCCGGATGCGGACCAGGCCAGCCCGGACCGACTCGGCGCTGGCCATCATCGGAGCCCAGCCGGCGCCGAACTCGACGACCCGGCGGAAGGCGTTCTCGTTGTGCCCGCCGATCAGCAGCGGCGCGTGCGGCTTCTGGACGCAGGTTGGCGCGAACAGCAGGTCACCGAACGACACGAACTCGCCGTCATAGGCCGGTTCCGGCTCCGTCCACAGCACGCGCATGGCCCGCAGGTAGTCGTCGGTCCGCCGGCCCCGCTCCCGGTAGGGCACCCGCAGCGCCTCGAACTCCTCGCGCATCCAGCCGACGCCCACGGTCACGTCCACCCGGCCGTTCGAGATCCAGTCCAGGGTCGCGACGCCCTGCGCGTGGTGCAGGGGGTGTCGATAGGGGATGACCAGCGCGCTGAGCATGATCCGCATACCGCGGGTCGCACGCGCCAGGACTGCGCCGAAGGCAAAGTTGTCCACCCAGAACGCCGACGGCCGGCTGGGCGCGCCAGGACCGGTCGGCACGATCAGGTGCTCGGGCAGGCCGACGCCGTAGAAGCCCAGCTTCTCCGCCTCGGCCACGGTGCCGACGATCTCGTCGAGCGAGGACCAGGCCTCCAGGGGATACAGCGACAACGAACATTTCATCGGCACGCGACCTCGTCGTGTACGGCGTGGTTGGCGAGCGGCACCGAGACCACCGGCACCGCGGGGATCATCGCCCATGTACCGAACTCCAGGAGCCTCCAGATAGGATCTCGGATCCAGGATCCTTGACGAAGTGACTGCCCCCACACTAGCCTCACCAAACTAGATCCCCCGCATGCCGCAGACGCCCCGCCTGGCCAGGCCGAGCTCCAGCGCGCGGCCCCGCACGCGATCCATGGACACGAGGTTCCAACTGTGGACGGTTCCGCCCGGCTCTTACCCGCCAGCCTCGGCCTGGGCGGCGGCTACACCCCTCCCTCGCCGAGCACCGTCCCGTCGGCCTCGCGCCGGTCACTGATGGACTATCGGATGACGCACGTCGGACGGCGCCGAAGCCACGGCACCGAACGAGGCCGAGGCCGGTCGAGAAGGTGACGCGGCCATCGTCGGCGGCAGCCTCGGCCACCGCGAGACAGGCATCGGCGGGCGCCCCGGACGAACGGATCTTGATGGACCGGTCAGACAAGGGCCGGGCGGGGCGAACCCATGACCACCAATGACTGTATCCTGCATTCAGGATATCGACGGTCGCGATGTCGAGGTGACGTGGCACAGCCACGAGGTACGTCGAGGTGCCGGCGAAAATATTCGATCATGACGGCCCAGCCGCTGTCGATTGACTCGAGATTTGAACTCCACTCGAGCCCGACCTCGAGGGCGATGGATTGCGCGCACGGCCTCGATGCGACGCGACCCGCCCAGACATTTCTCGCGCGTCAAGAGACTGACCCCTTTGCCAGGAGGCTCACATGACTCCAACCCGTCCGACGTGTCCGGTGGACCACCATTCGGCGGACTACATCGCGAATGCGCAAGAAACTCATGCCCGCCTCCGGGAGGAGTGCCCAGTCGGGTGGAGCGACGAGCACGGTGGCTTCTGGGTTCTGAGCCGCTACCGCGAGATCAAGGACGCCTTGAAGCGGCCTGAGCTTTTCTCCTCCGCGAGGATCCAGCGAGAGGACGGGACATGGGACGGTGGCGCGGCCGTTCCCGCCAACCAGTCGTCGACCCTGCTGTATCCGCTTGAGATCGATCCGCCGGAGTCCTCGCCGTACCGCGCAGCCATCGCGAAGTGGATGAGCCGCAGCGCACTCGAACAGCACCGTGAGCCGCTCACCGCATACATCAACGCGACGCTGGACCGGGTCGAACCGACGGGCCGCATGGACATCGTCACCGAGATCGGCATGATGCCCGGGTACATGGTGGCCCTGCTGCTCGGCATCGATCCCGAACTCGCCCCACGGATCGCCTGGCCGTTCAACGCCATGGACGTGCTCGAGCGCGACACACCGGAGTTCGCCGAGGCGCAGGAGCAGATGGGCTGGCTGGTCGGCTTCCTCGCCGAGCTCTGCCGCAGCCGCCGAGAGAACCCGGGCGACGACAACGTCAGCGCTCTCGTGATGACCGAGTTCGACGGCGAACCGCTGCCGCTGTCCGGCTGCCTCTCGACGATCATGACGGTCATCGGCGGCGGTGTGGCGACGACGACCGCCGCGCTGGAGCACTGCTTGGGCGTTATCGACAGTCACCCGGAGATCAGGGCCCGGCTGATAGCCGACCCGTCGCTGATCCCCCAGGCGGTCGAGGAGGCCATCCGCATCCATCCGCCGGTGTTGCAGGTGGCCCGGCGGCTTCTCGAGGACACGACCGTGGACGGCGTCCAGATGTTCGCGGGCGAGCGCGTGCTGGGGTCCGTCCTGTCGGCGAACCACGACTCATCGGTCTTCCCCAACCCCGAGGCCATCGATATCGACCGCCCCGTCAAGTCTCATTTGACGTTCGGGTTCGGGGTGCACCGCTGCGTGGGCATCGAGGTGGCCCGGATGGAGCTGAACCTGATGATCGGAAGCCTGCTCAAGCGGTTCCCCGACTTCCGCGTCGTGCGCGAGGAGTGCCGCAGATTCGTGGGCGAGTCCCACAACAACGGTTACAGCGTCTTCCCGATCGAGCTTGCGCCGAAGATGGCCGCCGCGGCCGTCTGAGTCCCGGCAGCAGAAATCGCTATGACCGAACCAACGGATGGATGCGCAGTGGGTACCAACACACTCATCACCCGATCGGACGTCTACGTAGCGGGACGCTGGGTCCGCGTCGACGACGACCAGTTGATCGACCTCGTGGACCCGAGCACGGAAGAAGTGTTCGCCCAGGCCCCTCTCGCCAGCGTCGCCCATGTCGACGAGGCCGTGGCCGCCGCGCGGACCGCCTTTGACTCCGGCCCGTGGCAGGCGCTGTCGCGCAAGGAGCGAATGGACCTCCTGCTGGCCCTCGGGGACTACCTGCGGTCCCGGGCCGACGAGTATGGCGACCAGTTCCTCGCCGAGACCGGAGTGCCGGTCGCCCTTGCCCGAGGCGGCGTGCACAGCGTCGCGGGCCTCGCCGCCTACGTGGCATCCATCTACGAGAACTACCCGTGGAAGGAGACACGGACGGGCGTCTCGGGCGTCCACACGGAGCTGGAACGGGTGCCGGTCGGTGTCGTCGCGGCGATCACGCCGTGGAACGCGCCGTTCAGCCTCGCCGCGAGCAAGATCGTGCCCGCGCTGCTCGCCGGCTGCACCGCGATCATCAAGGCGTCGCCGATGAACGCGCTCAGCCAGCTGGCATTCGGCGACGCGGCCGAGCACGTCGGCCTGCCGCCGGGCGTGCTGAGCGTGTTCGCCGCCGGGACGGAGGCCTCCGATCACCTCGTGCGCCACCCGTCGGTGGACAAGGTCGCCTTCACGGGCAGCGACACCACCGGCGCCGTCATCGCGGCGGCCGTCGCGCGGCAGTTCAAGCGGCTGACCCTCGAGCTCGGCGGCAAGTCGGCCGGCATCGTCCTCGCCGACGCGAGCGTCGACCGGATCCTGGCGACCGTTCCCCCGGGTTTCACCCGCAACAACGGGCAGGCCTGCGCGGCGATGACCCGGATGCTGGTGCCCCGCGACCGCCGCGAGGAGATCGTCCAGGCCCTGGCCGAGGCCGTGAGCAGCCTCGTCGTCGGCGACCCGCGCGACCCCGCGACCAACGTCGGGCCGCTGGCCGGCAAGGCACAGTACGACCGGGTGCTGGGTTTCATCGAGTCGGCCGTCGCCGCCGGCGGACGCGTCGTCTGCGGCGGCGGCCGGCCGGCCGGCCTCGACCGTGGCTACTACATCAGCCCGACGATCATCGACGGGGTGACGGCGGATGCGAAGGTGGCCCAGGAGGAGATCTTCGGCCCGGTGCTGACGGTGCTCGACTACGACGAGCTCGAGGACGCGATCGAGATCGCGAACGGCACCGCGTACGGGCTCTCGTCCGCCGTCTTCGGTGGCGACGAGAAGGAGATGCGCGCCGTCGCCGCCCGGATGCGCGCAGGCTCGGTGCATTTCAACAACAGCTACATGACGGACATCGGCATCCCGTTCGGCGGGTTCAAGGCGTCAGGCATCGGGCGCGAGTTCGGTCCCGAGGGCCTCGACCCGTACGTGGAGGTTCGGGCGACGTTCCTGGACGGCCAGCCGCGCGTCCCTCGTCCTGCGGTCAGGTCCTGACATGAGCACCGCGTTTGACTATGTGATCGTCGGGGGCGGCAGCGCCGGGTGCGTACTGGCTGACCGGCTCAGTGCCGATTCGGCCGCCTCGGTGCTGCTGCTCGAGGCCGGTGGTCATGACCGGTCGCCCAACATACGGATCCCGGCGGGTACGCAGCGGCTCAGCCGCAAGTACGACTGGCAGTACCGTGCCGAACCGGACGCCTCGCGCGGCGGCCACGTCGACACCTGGGCCGCGGGAAAGGTACTCGGCGGCGGCAGCTCCATCAACGCGATGGTCTGGGTGCGGGGCAACCCGGCGGATTTCGACGAGTGGGCCAAAGCCGGCTGTGACGGCTGGTCGTATACTGATGTGCTGCCCTACTTCAAGCGCGCCGAACACTTCCGCGGCGTCGGCGATCCAGCCTTCCGTGGGTCGGGGGGGCCGCAGTCGGTGAGCCCGATCCGGGTCGACCATCAGCTGACCACCTCGTTCATCGACGCCGCTGTCGAGGCCGGGCACACGTTGAACCCCGACTACAACGGCGAGAGTCAGCTCGGCGTCTCCCGGGGGCAGGTCAGCCAGCGCCGTGGCTGGCGGGCCAGCACCGCCCGGGCGTACCTGGCCCGAGCGGCGCGACGGCGCAATCTCACCGTCCGTACCGACGCCATGGTCTTCCGTGTGTTGTTCGAGGGTACGCGGGCGGTCGGCGTCGAATACCTCCATCAGGGCGAGGTCAAGCGCGCGCACGCCGGCACGGAGGTGATCGTCAGCGCGGGCAGCATCGGCTCGCCGAAGCTGCTGATGGTCTCGGGTGTCGGGCCGGCCGGCCGGCTGGCCGAACTCGGCATCCCCGTGGTGGCCGACTCTCCACTGATGGGCGAGAACCTGCAGGAACACCCGTATGCCCACATGCTGTACGGCGTCACGGTGCGCACCCTCAATCGGGAGATGACGCCGATCGGAGTCGTGAAGCACGGGCTGGACTTTGTCATCCGGGGCCGCGGAGCGGCGACGGCGTCCATGGCGCACGCGGTGGTCTTCGGGGGCAGCAAGAACCGTACCGAGACCGAGATCGTCTTCGGTCCGTTCGGTGTCAGCGCCGGCGCGGGCAAGAAGGCGAGCAAGCCGGCCGAAGAGGGGACCGGGACGGCCGACAGCGAGGAATTGAGCGAGTACGAGAAGTTCCAGGCCTCGCTCGCGTCCGCCGCGACCTACGACCACGACGTGCACGACATGCAGTTGCTGCGCACGTCCAGCGTGATCGTCATCCCGTCGGTCACGCATCCCAAGGGACGCGGCCGCGTCGGACTGCGCTCGGCCAACCCCGCCGACCCGCCGACGATCCACCACGAGCTGATCGGCCATCCCGACGACCTGCAGGGCCTCGTCGACGCCTGCCTGACCGCCCGGGAGATCTTCGCTCAGCCCAGCCTGAGCCGGTATGTCACCAGCGAGGAACTACCGGGGGCGATCGCCCAGTCCGAGGACGACCTGCGCCAGTGGCTGCGCAAGTTCGCGCACCGCGGCTCGCACGCGGCGGGGACCGTGCACATGGGCTCCGACCCGTCGGCGCCGCTGGACCCCACGCTGCGCGTACGAGGGGTGGAGAACCTGCGGGTCGTGGACGCCTCGGTCATGCCGACGCTGACGAGTGGGAACACGAACGCCCCAACCATCATGATCGCCGAGAAGGGTGCCGACCTGATCCTAGGCCGCTGAGAAAGCGAAGAGTTCAGGACGACCCTTGAAGTGAGGCATCAGAACCATCGCCGATGACGGCACATTCTGGACCGTTTCACCGGCGACAGTTCTGATACTGCGATCGCTTTCACCGGTCGTGGCCGCGCACGTCTCGTGGTTAGCTCCCGGGCACTCGTGCACCGGGCGGGTCACCACGGGAGGTGCCGCCGCCACGTACGGTCGGGTTCGGTCGAGGCCGGACAGATCGAGGCCGGGCCTGCGGCAGGTGCCCGGCTCAGGGATGGTGTAAGGAGGAGGTCGGCCGGTGGCGGTCGTACGACTAGAGGTTGCGGACGGGGTTGGGACGATTCGGCTGGACCGGCCGAAGGTGAATGCCTTCAACGCCGAGCTCACCGCGCAGCTGCGGGAGGTGGCGCTGGAGGCGTCGCGGCGCGCTGACATCCGCGCCGTCGTGATCTACGGCGGCGAGCGGGCGTTCGCGGCCGGCGCCGACATCAAGGAGATGGCGGCCAAGGACTACGCGGGCATCTCTGTCTGGGTCAGCGAGCTCAGCACCACCTTCGAGACGGTCGCTCGCCTTCCCATGCCAGTGTTCGCCGCCGTGACCGGCTACGCGCTCGGCGGCGGGCTGGAGCTGGCCCTGTGCGCCGACTTCCGGATCCTCGCGGACAACGCCAAGCTCGGCGTGCCGGAGATCCTGCTCGGCGTGATCCCGGGTGCCGGTGGCACCCAGCGGCTGCCGCGGCTGGTCGGGCCCGCCAGGGCCAAGGAACTTGTCTTCTCCGGCCGTCAGGTCGGCGCCGAGGAGGCGCTCGCGATCGGGCTCGCCGACGCCGTCGTCCCGGCGGCCGAGGTCTACGCCGAGGCGCTGCGCAGGGCCAGGCAGTACGTCGACGGCCCCGCGCTCGCGCTGGCCGCGGCCAAGCGCGCCATCGACGACGGTCTGGAGACAGGACTGTCGGAGGCGTTGCGACTGGAGACCGGCCTGTTCGTCGGCCTGTTCGGCACCGAGGACCAGAAGAACGGCATGGAGTCCTTCCAGCAGAACGGACCCGGCAAGGCCACCTTCACCGGCCACTAACCGTCGGCCGCCATCTTCGAAAGATCGCCGACGACGGAGAGCTGACCCCGTCGCAGATCTCCGTGCTGGCCCGGCTTGGCAAGGACCGCGCCTGGACTGCCAGTGCGTTGGCGATCGCAGAACGGGTTCGTCCGCAGTCGATGACCGCCATGCTGCAGGTGCTCGCCGGGCACGAGCTGATCCGCCGGGACCAGGACCCAACGGACGGCCGCCGGCAGCTCATCACTCTCACCAACGCCGGCCGCCGCCGCGCCGAGGGCGACCAGGCCGCCCGGGCCGAGTGGCTCGCCCGAGCCCTGCACCATAACTACACGGAGGCCGAGCGCCAGATCCTTCTCGACGCGCTGACGCTCCTTGATCGGCTCACCCACCTGTGAGCGGCGCGCCTGTACACCCCGGGAAAGGTTAGCAAAGGCCAGTTATTGCGCGTCCTGCTTGGCCTGCACGTCCTGGGTGGCCATCGTGGCCGGCCTGGGCGGCTCCGGACGCCAGAAGGTGACCAGCAGACCCGCCGAGCCGACCACGCTCAGCACCAGCGCGATCAGCCCGCCGAGCCAGCCGTCGAGGTTGTCGTCGATCGTGAGCGAGTGGTCCACTGAGGCGCGCCCAGGACCGAACGTCGCGATGGCCAGGCAGACGACCGCGATCATCAGGACGTACTCGTAGCCCTGGCCCGGCTTGAAGATGAAGAAACCGTTCTTCCGGTGCGCCGTCATCCCGGCGACGACCATGATCCCGATGATCGCCCCGGCGCTGAACGGCGTGAACAACCCGACCGCCAGCCCCATCCCAGCGACCAGCTCGATCAGACCGCTTGCCCAGGCATGCATGATCCCGGGCTTGAGCCCCATGCTCGCGAACCAGCCAGCGGTACCCTGGACGCCGCCCGGCCCGAAAATGTGGTTGTAGCCGTGTGCGACGATCGTCAGACCGACGACGACCCGCAGCACAAGATCCGCGGTGTCCGCAGCGGTCACGAGCGCCTCCCTTTCTAAGGTATGTGATCGTGGGCTGCGTCGACTGCTCGTCTTTGGCAACACGCCAACCCTACATCCGCGACCATCATCGTGCATCCAGGACTCAGGAGAGTACCTGGTGCGACGCGTGTGGTTCACGGCGGGACTGCCGTGCCGGTCGCTTCTCGGTCGACATCGTTGGATTCAACATCAGCGACGCCTCCCGCGCGACGCACCATGTGGTGTGCCAGATCCGGCCGCCGGTCACCTATCGCGCTCGGAGTTCGGGAGTGCTGCTTCCACCCGGTTACGCCCACGATCTTTGGCGCGGTACAGCGCCGCGTCGGCGAGTTTGACGAGAGCCTTCACGTCGTCCTTCGGTGTGGGAACCATCGACATGACACCGATGCTGACTGTGACGATCTGGTCGGCGACCCGCGGGTGCGATTCGGCCAGTTCAGCCACGGCAGACCGCAGCCGGCCCGCGATCCGGGTGGCGGCGTCCGCGTCGGCACCCGGCATCACAATCGCGAACTCCTCACCGCCGTAACGGGCGGCGAGGTCCTTGTCGCGGATGCTGGCCGCTACGCAGGCGGCGACGCGTTGCAGGCACCGGTCGCCGGCAGCGTGTCCGAAGTGGTCGTTGTAGGCCTTGAAATGGTCAATGTCGATCATCGCGAACCCGACGGGTGTCGCCTGGCGCCGAGCCTGCCGCCAGACGGCATCGAGTACTTCGTCGAGACGCCGCCGGTTGGCCAGCCCCGTCAGCGCATCGGTGACCGAAATCTGTTCGAGCCGTCGGTTCGAGGTCGCGAGCTCCTCGGTGCGCTCAGCAACCTTACGTTCGAGTGAGGCATAAACAAGGGAGTTGTCCAGGCAGACCGCGAGCTGTGCTGCGATGAGCATGATCCCTTCGAGGCGTTCGGTGGTGAACGCGCCGCGGATCATCCGGTTCTCCAGGAGCAGCATGGCCCGCAGCTCGCTCCGGATCAAGATCGGTACGGCCAGCAGTGAGCAGCGGTCCAGTCCCGCGAAATAACGATCCTGGCCGAACCGGTCGTCGCGGGCTGCATCGGCGATGACGACGGGACCGCGAGTGCGCTCGGCGTACCAGATGACCGAGGTTGGCAACAGGCGCCGCCGGCTGGCCTCCTCCAGGGAGACCGCCCCCCCTTCGTCTACAGGCACCCACCACGTGCGCTGCTCCTCGTCCCGCAGGAGCAGGTGGACGGCAGTCGCACCGGTCAGCTCTCCCAGGATTTGTCCGACCTTGACCCGCAGACCATCGATGCTGGTCGCGGAACTCAGCGCTCTCGAAGCGGCAACGATGCCGAGCAGGTCAAGGGTGCCGGCCATCACGGTAGATCGGCGGACGGGTGGCTGGACTGTTGATTTCATGGCCGAACTGGCGCTGGCGGGCTCGGCCGCCAGCGCGGGATGGACGTAGTCGAGCTGACTGACCTTGGCGGCCGCACCCCAGTCCAGGTACAGGCCGCGGGCAGCGACGAGCAGGCCGTGGCCAGCTCCCACAACGCCGTGGGCCAGGTAGAAGCGCGCTGCGTGTTCGAGGATGAGTGCCCTGTGCCACGGACGTGCACGCGCGGAACTCTCCAGTTGCGCCGCGTCGAACGCGAACACCGCCCCTTGGAAGTCGCCGACGGCCCACGCCCGCTCCGCCTCGATCAGGCGCAGCAGGTGTCGGAAGTTCGCCGGTGCGTCGGCTGCCCGCTCGCCCAGCCATGCGACCAAACCGTCTAGTTCGAGCAGCATGGCATCGCGCTGAGGTGCGTCCGTAGCGCGGATCTTGGCCGCCAGAGCCAGTGCGCGCAGCACACGTGCCGTCGTACTAATGTAGGTCGCTTCAAAGGTCGGCAGCAATGGTGTCACAGCGGCCGTGTGCCGATCGAGTTCATCCGGATGATCAAGAATCGCGGCAGCGAGCGCCCGGGTGACGTGCAGTATGACGAGGACGTCCGGCTCGACGGCCAGCAGGCTTGGCTCGGACGCCTCGTCAGCCGCCGATTCCACGGGCCTTCCTCGCAACGCTCGGACGAGCCGACGGTATGCCCGGAAGACTTCTTCTGTTCGCCCGTTGCCGGTGCGTGCGGTGAATGCGACCGCCTCGTCGACCTCCGCGGCAAGGATTTCGAGTGACGGCGCACAGTCGAGGAGATCGCAGATAATAACGAAGTGCGCATAGCAGGCGTTTAGTAGATCACCATCCCGGACAAGACACTCCAGCGCGCTACGCGCCGCAGGCAGACTATTCTCGATGGGCTCGAACCAGTGCGCGGAGTCGACGATATACAGGAGCTGCGCCCGCCATACGTCAGGCTCATAGGTACGTGCTCGGCTCACAGCGAGAATCCGCCGAAGGATGCGAAACGAGGTGCGGTAGTCATGCCTGCGGGAGACGATCACTGATCCGATGTAGCAGCCCGGGCCGACCAGGGCGGGATCCGGGCCATCCCGCGCCCACATCTGCATCGTCGTCACGGCCAGCCACGCCAGCATCGTCTGATCGCAGCAGTAGGCCGGAGGCATGAGTCGGTGGATGAGCTGAACGGCGCCGACGCGAGCTGGGTCGCTGACCGTCGACCGCCGAAGATCGTCAGACTCGCTGGTCTCGGTGATCCAGCGGGAGAGCACGTCGAGCCCGCGGTCGATCTCCGCGTCCAGGTGGTCCCGATCCGGGATGACAAGGCCGACGCGGCGCAACGCGTCCAGGCCGAGCCGCAGCGCCTCGCCGACGCGGCCACGGTTGAAGATGCTGCCAATCTGTATCGCAGTGGCTGGTGCACATTGCGCCGGGTCGGCACACAGACGGCTGATGGCCTCGTATTCGTCGTCTGCTTCCTCTAGGCGGCCCAGGCGGTACAGGGCGGCGTGCAGGTCCATGCGCACCGCCAGCAGCTGGCCTGTGTCGCTCGGGTCGATGAGCTTCGCCGCCGCGGACAGGAATCTCGCCACCAGCGGAGTGTCCGCCAGCGTTCCGATCTCGTCGGCGGCCCGCCGGAACAGCGTGACCATCAGCCGCCGTTCCTGTGGGTCGTGTACGGAGTCGGCCACGAGCAGGTATTGCTCTGCCGCTGACGCGAAGAACTCGCTTCGGCCGGCCAGGCGGCGGGCCAAGCCCAGCCGAGTGGCTTGTCGCACCTCGGGGAGGAGGTGGGCCAGGACGGACCGCTGACTCCGGTCGTGGTGGAACCGCACGCTGGGCCGCCCATCGGAATCGAGCACCAGCAGACCAGCGGCGCACGCGGGAGCGAGCCGCCGCTCAAGCTCGTCCCCCGCGAGCCCCGTCGCCACCTCCAGAAGGTCGAGCTCGGCTCGGCTCCCCAGGCAGGCCATCACCGCCAGCGTCTCCTGGGTCTTGGGCGGCATCGCGGCGACGCGGGTCGTCACCAGTTCCGCCACGTCGGCGTGCGTCAAGCGCCGGCGCAGCTCAGCCCGGTCCCAGCGCCAGCGGCCTTCACTGGGAGTGAGTATGCCGTCCTGTCGCAGCGAGTTGAGTAGCTCAACCGTGTTGTAGGGATTGCCACCGGTCAATGGAGCGATCATCTGTGCCAGCTGCGTGGCGGCCGGCGAGGGTAGTTTCAGCAGGCCGGCTACCATGGCCTCCTGGCCCTCCGGCGTCAGATTGCCCAGCTGCAGGATGCGCGGCCTGACTGCCTGACGACTCCACCGTGGAATCATGGACGCCAAGGGATGGGCGGCGTCTACCTCGCTGTCGCGGAAGGCACCCACCAGTAGTAGGCCGTCGACCTCCTCCTCACCGCCGAGAATCGAGTCGATGAAGCCCAGCGAGAAACGTCCGGCCCACTGCAGGTCGTCGATGAAGAACACAACCGGCCGTTCACGGGAAGCGACCGCGCGCAGTACGTCGATGCTGCTGCGCTGCGCGCGCGCCTGCGCTGTCATCGGATCCCCCGGCTCGGGGGCGACAGCCAGGAGGGTCACCAGCTCCGGCACCATCGACGCAGCGAGACCGGTGTTCGGTCCTAACGTCTGCTCGATCCTGGAGCGCACGGCGACCAGGCTCTCCTCGGGCTCAGCCAGCAACAACCGGCCCAGCGCCCTGAATGCCTGCATCAGGCCATTATTTTCCCGGCCATGGCGGTACTGGTCGAATTTGCCCGCCACAAACCAGCCATCGTGACTCGCCGCGACCGGACGTAGCTCGTTGGCCAGCGACGTCTTGCCTACGCCCGGGGCACCACTGAGGACGACCCCGGGGCAGCGGCCCGTCATCACCTCGGCGAAGGCCGCTCGCAGCTCGCCGATCTCCCGATCACGCCCGGCCAGCCGCGCCGTCATGAGCGGTCGCTTCGGAAGATCGTGCTCTCCAGGGCGCACGACCGCCGCGCCACGAGACAGCAGAGCGAGGTCGTATATCAACCCGTCGGCGCTCCGGTAACGATCGTCCGGCTCCTTCTCAAGAAGGTGCATGATAATGTCGGACAGCTCTTCGGGTACCACCGGATTGATCCTCGACGGCCATACCGGCACCCGCGCGAGATGGTTATGAATCATTTGGAGGGGAGGACCCGTCCCGAATGGCGGTGCGCCCGTCGCCAGCTCATACAGGGTGGCCCCGACCGCGTACAGATCGGCACGCTGGTCTACAGGTCGACCGGTCCGACCGGTCCGCTCCGGCGCCAGGTACGGTACTGTTCCCACAATCTCACTGCTATGTTGGAATTCCTGCCGGATTGCCGCAAAAGTCGTGGCAAGCGCGAAGTCAATAAGAGACGTGACTCGACGGTCAGGACTGACAACGATGTTCGCGGGGTTGATGTCCAGGTGCACCACGCCCTGGCGGTGCATCTGTGCCACGGCCCGCGCAAGCGCTTCGGCCAGATCGACCAAGGCGGCCGGTTTCCACGGAACGCCCCACTCCGACAGCGCCATGCCACCGACGTCGGCAAGCAGGAGCGACCCGGGGCACAGCGGCGCCGGATCGGCCAAGTGCACGACTCCTTCAACGTCGGACAGGTGCTTGAGGATCTCCACCTCATGCCCCAACCGTCGCTGTGCCCCTGGCCCCAGCGGCTCCTTCCGGATCACACTCCCCGCTGTCGTCGCGAGCCGCGACACCCGCGTTCGCTCCGACTCGTGGAGCAGTTCCGTCCGCAGCACCAGCGGAGGATCACGATTCAGCGGCATGCCATCGGAACACATCAGCGAACCTCGCGAAACGTCGTACGCCCCCAACCCACCTAGTATGCCCAAGTTACGGAGACCACAACAATGTTGTTCGCGCCGTCCCCGACGAACCACGTCATTGCTGCCGGCAAGGGGTATTACGAACCAGCAGACCATAGAGGATAACCAGCGCGACTGGTGAACACTCTTCTCATTTTTGGCAGACACGCCGCTACCGCCCGTGGATCCCAGGGTCGAGCACTGTCTCGTGTCGACCGGGATGCCGCTGGCTCCCCACACCGCTCCGGACGCATGTGATCGCAGAGACGCGCCGTTGACGTGGCCAGAGTGCCGTCAGCCCGCAAGCCCGCAAGCTTGGTGTGGTCAGACGCCGAGGTCGCCGCGGCGGTAGTCCACGGTCAGCTCGTCCAGACGCGACCGCAGCTCGTCGTCGAGATGCAGGTCCATGGCGGCGAGGGTGGCCTTCAACTGCTCCGGCCTGCTGGCGCCGATGATCGGAGCGGTCACCGCTGGCTGAGCCAGCGACCAGGCGACCGCCAACGTCGGCAGGGCCACGCCGAGCGCGGCCGCGACGGCGGTCAGCTCGTCGACGGTGTCGAACATTCGCTCCTGCCAGTACCGCCGCTGGTAGTGGCTCGCGGCGGTACCGAGAGCGAACCTGCTGCCGCCCGCCGGCGGACTCGCACGGTCGTGCCTGCCCGACAGCAACCCCCCGGCCAGCGGGTTGTACGGGATCACCCCGACGCCTTCTTCCAGGCACAGCGGAAACAGCTCGCGCTCGACCTCCCGGAAGAGCAGGCTGTACCGGGGCTGGGCCGAGTCGAACCGGACCAGGTTCAACGCCTCGCTACGTCCCAACGCCCGCGCGAGCTGGTAGGCGAGGAAGTTGGACACCCCGACGTAGCGGACCTTGCCCGAACGGACCACGTCGTCCAACGCCCTGAGCGTCTCGTCGATCGGCGTATCGCGGTCATAGAGGTGCAGCTGGTAGAGATCGATGAAGTCGGTGTTCAACCGACGCAGGGACGCATCGACGGCGTCGAGGATGTGCCGCCGCGACGCGCCTCGGTTCCACGGCCGAGGGCCCATCGGCCCGACGCACTTCGTCGCCACCACGAACTCGTCGCGACGACCAGCCAGCCACCGGCCGATGATCTCCTCCGTGCGGCCGACGGTCTCGACGGTCCCGCCCAGCGGATAGACATCGGCCGTATCCAGGAACGTGATCCCGCCCTCCGCGGCACGATCGAGAATCGATCGTGATTGCTCCTCGTCGCACTGCAGACCGAACGTCATGGTCCCCAGACACAGCCGTGACACTTGCAGGCCGGTCCGACCAAGCCGAACATGTTCCATCGTCATCATCCCTCGTCGGAGGCCGTGTCGTCGACGGATGGGGCGCCCACCAGCCGGATCCCGCAGCAGACCGTTCCTGGGCGCCGACACGCCTCATCGCCTCGGGACAGGGTGTGCCGGCCGCCGAGGAGGTTATGGCGAAGGACCGAGATGCCGACCGTGACCGCCGAGCCCTGGACGTGCTCGCGCCACGGCGCGGCTCGGCGGTCTCGATCAGCAGGCCCGTGGACAGCGTCCCGGATGCCGCCGGGCGGATTCTCAGACCATGGAGTGCGCCGCGGATCCGGACGGTGCTTCCACAGCTGCCGAACCGCCAGCAGGCGCGCCGGCCTCCGCGAGCTCCGCGGCGACCTCCCTGCCGGCGATTCGGCCGAAGGTGAGAGAACGGAGGACGGAGGTGCCCGCCGGGTACAGCTCGTGGAAAATTCCGGTGATCTCGCCGGCGGCCCACAGGCCTGAAATCGGCCGCCCGTCAGTGTTCAGGACACGCGACGTACCATCGACGCGAAGACCGCCGTAGGTGAAGCAGATGTTGGCCTCTACCGGAACACCTTCGTAGGGCGGCTTCGCCAGCGGCTGGGCCCAGTTCGACTTTCGGGGGCTGATCCCGGCGGTCGCCTTCCCATCCAGACGCGCCGGGTCGAACTCGCCGTCCTGGCAGGCCTCGTTGTACTCCTCGATGGTGCGGCGCAGCGCGTCACCCGGAACCCCGAGCAGCTCCGCGAGGCCCTCGACCGTGTCGGCCCGCAGCGGCGGGTTCTCCTGATCGTTGAGCGCCTCGAATCGAGGGACGCCCGCTCGGATGCCCGCGTCGACGATGGCGTAGGCGCGCCCGTTCTGGTTGCGGAAGATCCGGTTGCCGACCTGGTCGAAGTGAATGTCGTGCGGACGCTCTGCCTCGTCCATGAAGCGCTCGCCGCGCTGGTTGACGAGGATCCCGAACAGCCAGGACCCCACCTGGCCCTCGCGGTTGGACGAGCGCGGGTCGACGGGCTCAAGATGGGCGCCGTCGAACTGCCCGGCCGTGTCGGCGCCGATCTCCATCGCCATGCGGATGCCGGCGCCCGTGTTCACGTCCGTGCCCGGCGAGACGGTCTTCAGCCGGTGGGCGTTCGGGATGTACCGCGAGAGCATCTCGGGGTTCGCCTCGAACCCGCCGCTCGCCAGCACGACCGACCGCGCCCGCATCGTGTGCTCGGTACCGTCGCCGGAGCGCACCACGACGCCCTCGACGCGCGAGGAAGCACCGGTCACCAGCCGCAGCGCGGTCGTGCTGTAGAAGACGGACGCTCCGCGTCCCTCGATGGCCGCGCCGAGCGCCTCGACGATCGCCTTCCCGCCGCCGACGGGAAACCAGACCTGCCGGCCGAACGCCAGTTGGAAGGGCACCTGGTGCTTCCCGATCTCGACGCCGTGTGCGCGGATCCAGTTGAGCGTCTCGGTGGCGTTCTCGTAGAACGCCTCGATGTACTCGTCGTTGACGTGGTGCCCCGACGTGGCCCGGACGATCTCCGCCCATCCGGGGTCCAGCTGCGCGTCACCGTCGAGCCGGAAAGCCGATGTCGTCCACGCGGTGGAGCCGCCGCGGTGCTGTCGGTCAGCCCGGTCGAGAACCGCGACCCGTGCCAGCGGAGACTCCTCTAAGAAGGAAAGCGCCGCGGTCAGCCCAGCCGCCCCGTGACCGACGACGACGACGTCCCATGGCCCTTCCAGGTCACTGGGACCGTCGGCGGTCGTTTCAACCTGGGTCATCTCTGTCAACTCCTTCTCGGCTGCCACGAACAAGGACGGTCCTCGCCTGGCGCCCATGGCGTCACGAAGATCCGGCGACCTCCACTACGGCAGTCACGACGAGCACGACGACCCGGTCGGTCTATCGGTCCCTCCCGGTCACGGACGGGCTGCCGTTCGCGTAGATCCCCTTGATTCCACTGCGACAAACCGCCGCGACGGCACCCGGGCGACGGAGGACCGGCGCTCCGGAGGTCGTCACGCGTCGACGATGGCGCGCATCCGCTCGACGATCCGGACCGGATCTCCGCCGTGCGGGATGATCTCGAGATAGGTGACTCCGGCATCACGGTATGCGGCGACGCGATCGGCGACCGCCGCGGCGGGACCGGCCATGATCAACCCATCGAGGAGGTCGGTGGGCAGCGCCGCCTCCGCTTCCTTCTTCTTGCCGTCCAGATAGAGGTCCTGGACGACCTTCGCGGCGGCACCGAAGCCGTATCCGGTGGCGATGTCGTTGTAGAAGTTCTTTCCCCGCGCGCCCATCCCGCCGACGTACAGAGCGACCTGAGGCCGGACCGCGTCCCGGACCGCGTCGACATCGACGTCCGCACCGATCGCGACCCGGCCGCCGGCGAAGACATCCAGGGAGCCAAGCTCAGGCGCGCGCAGCGCCGTCCCTTCCGCGAGTGCCTCCCCCCACACCAGCTTCGCGCGCTCGGGGAAGAACAGGAAGGGAATCCAGCCGTCGGCCAGTCGCGCCGCCGCCCGCACCGCACCGGTCTTCAGCGCCGCCCACCAGACGGGCACCGCGGGGCGGTCGGGCCGGTTGACCAGCTTCAGCGGCCTGCCCAATCCGGTGCCCTGCCCTTGTGGCAGCGGAATCGTGACCGCCGGCCCGTCGTGGGCGACCACCTCACGGCGAACGGTCTTACGCACGACCTCGATGACATCCTGGGTCCGGGCGAGCGGCGCGACAAAGGGGACGGCGTGGAATCCCTCGACGACCTGCGGGCCCGAGGCGCCGAGGCCGAGGATGAACCGCCCGCCCGTGACGTGGTCGCAGCCGGCGGCGGTCATGCCCAGCAATGCCGGTGTGCGGGAGTACACGTTGACGATGCCGGTACCGATCTCCATTCGTTCGGTGATGGCGGCCAGGTAGCCGATCTGGCTGATCACGTCGAAGGAGTAGGCCTCGGGCAACAGCACTGCGTCGAGACCGGCTCGTTCCAGGTCCGGCAGCATCGCCGCGAAGGCGCGGAAGTCCCCTGAGTACGGGTGCGTCATCGCAAGCTTCATGGAATCACTCCGTGGAACGTCATCGGCGTTCGGGCAGGCGACGCCCAGAAAAGGGAGGAACTACCGGTGCGGCCCGTCGACGAAGCGCCCGGCGGCACCCTGGTCAAACCAGTCGACCGTCAGCCGCCCTGAGCCTGAATGGACACGTCCTCCCACTGGGCCCAGGTGTTCAGCCGCTGCTGGTACAGATATTTGACGAGCTGGGTCGGCGGCGCACCGAACAGAACCCGCAGCGGTGGGTTCTCCGCCTCGACGATCTTCATGAGCGCCGGGCCGGCGGCCGCGGGATCCCCAGCGGACGAGGAGCCGGCCTTCGAGCGTTCCGCCATCACCTGACGCATGGAGTCGTAGGCGGGGTTGGGAACCGTACGTACAGCGGAGGAACCGGCCCAGTCCGTGCTGAACCCACCCGGCTCCACCAGGGTGACCTTGATGCCGAACGCGGCGACCTCCTGGGCCAGGGCCTCGCTGAGGCCCTCCAGCGCCCACTTGGAGGCGTGGTATCCGCCGAGATTCGGGAAGGCCGCGATTCCTCCGATCGTCGAGATCTGGATGATGTGCCCTTCGCGCTGCTCACGCAGCTGTGGGAGCACAGCCTGAGTGACCCATAGCGCGCCGAAGAAGTTCGTCTCGAGCTGGTCACGAATCTGTGACTCGCTGAGTTCCTCCACGGCGCCGAACAGACCGTAGCCGGCGTTGTTCACCACCACGTCGAGCCGGCCGAAGCGGGCGACCGCGGCCTTGACCGCGCTATCGACGGCGGATTTGTCCGTCACGTCCAGCGGTAGCGCGAGGACGGCGTCCCCGTACGTGGCGGACAGATCAGCGAGCGTGTCCACGTTGCGGGCCGTGGCGGCGACCTGGTGACCCGCCTGGAGCGCGGACTCCACGAACACGCGACCGAACCCTCGAGAGGATCCGGTAACGAACCACACTTTGCTCATCTTCTCGCAGCTCCTGATCTCCGATTGCCCAGGTTTCTCACGTTACGCGCCACGGAGGGCGTGGCCTCCTCGCCGCGTTTGGGACGGTATGGAACACCCGTACGTCGGCGCCGCGTCACATCAGTTCTAGGAGGGTGGCGTTCGCCTGCCCCCCGGCCTCACACATCGTCTGCAGACCGTACCGGATGCCGTTGTGGCGCATGTGGTGGACGAGCGTCGTCATCAGCCGGGCCCCGCTCGCTCCGAGCGGGTGGCCGAGCGCGATCGAGCCGCCGTTGGAGTTCAGCGCCTTGGGATCAGCCCCGGTCTCGGCCAGCCAGGCCAACGGCACCGATGCGAATGCCTCGTTGACCTCGAAGGCACCGATTGCATGGATGGACACGCCGCTTCGGTCGAGCAGCTTCCTGGTCGCCGGAATGGGTGCCGTCAGCATCGGCATGGGCGCGTCACCTAGCACGACCGCGCTGTGGACGCGGGCGATCGGAGTCAGGCCGAGTTCGCCCGCCCGCTCCGAGGTCGTGACGAGCAAGGCGGCCGCACCGTCGCTGATCTGTGAGGCGTTGCCCGCGGTGATCATCCCGTCCGGCTTGAACGCCGGCTTCAGCCTGGCCATCGCCTCGGTCGACCCACCGCGACGGACTCCCTCGTCGGCGGCGATCACGACACCGTCGGCAGTCGTCACCGGCACGATCTCGTCGGCGAAGCGTCCCTCGTCCATCGCCTGTGCCGCCCGCTGATGGGAGTGCAGGCTGTACTCGTCGAGCTGGGACCGGGAGAGGTGCCACATCGTGGCGACGTCCTCGGCCCCCATCCCCTGATTCGGGAACTCCGAGCCAAAGCGCTCGGCGTAGAGCTCGCCCAGGGGGGACGTTCCCTCGGTGATCGCCGAGAACATCGGCACCCGTGACATCACCTCGACGCCACCGGCCACGGCGATGTCGTAGTGCCCGGCGATGACTCCGGCCGCCGCGAAGTGCACCGCCTGCTGCGACGAGCCGCACTGCCGGTCGACGGTCACGCCCGGCACCCGCTCGGGCCATCCGGCCGACAGGACCGCGGTGCGCGCGATGTCGAAGGTCTGCTCGCCGACCTGGCTGACGCATCCCCACACGACGTCGTCGACCAGCGCGGGATCCAGACCGGTACGTTCGGCCAGGCCGCGCAGCACGAGCGCCGAGAGATCGGCCGGATGCACGCCGGACAGACCGCCGTTCCGTTTGGCGAGCGGCGTACGGACCGCCGCCACGATCACAGCGTCGCGAGCCAATCTCGTCACCCTCTCCCTGACATGGACCGCACCAGGCCGGTCCCCCGACAGGTCGTGCGTCCACGGATCCGCGGCCGGATGTCCCTGCCGACGGCACGTCCACGTCGGGAGTGCCTGACCGGGCTCCGCCGCGGACCGGACACGAGCCTGCTACTTCGCGGTTTCCAACGGCAGGTTGTAAAGCTTCACCGCGTTGTCCTGCATGATCTTGCGGATCGACGCGGCGGGGACGTCCTTCAGGGCCTCCGCGCTGCGCTCGACCGGCGACGGGAAGAGGCAGGTCGGGTGCGGGAAGTCGGTCTCCCACATGACGTTGTCGTCGCCCAGGTAGTCGAGCAGCAGCACCGGGCCCGCGTGCTCGAACCAGAACGTCCCGTAGATGCCCTTGCGGAACATCTCCAGCGCCGGCGGCTTGGTCGGCCCGCTGCTGCCCAGGATCTCCTCGCGGTACTCGTAGTCGATCCGCTCGAGCACGTACGGGATCCATCCCATGCCGCTCTCGACGGAGACCCACTTGAGGTCCGGGTACTTCAGCAGGATGTCACTCACGACGAGGTTCGAGATGAACCGGGCGTTGTTGAGCTCCATCTGGACCGAGTTGACCGGCTTGACCGCGCGCTTCTCCAGCGACGGCCACGCGATGTCGTGCTCACGGCCCGCGGTCGAGCTGGTCGACCCGACGTGGATGTTGATCGGCATCTTGTAGTGCGACAGCACCTCGTAGAGTGGCTCCCACTCGGGCTGCCCGAGGTCGGGAAGCCCACCCAGGTGCGGGTTACCGGCCATCGTGATACCCCGCAGGCCCATCGCCTGGATCCGCTCGACCTCGGCGACCGACGCCTCGATGTCCCAGAACGGCAGGACAGCCATCGGGAACAGCCGGTCCTCACCCTCGGCCTGCCACTCCGCAACCGCGTCGTTGTAGATCGACACGATCGCGGCGCCGGTCTCCCGGTCAAGCTGGTTGATCAGGGCGTACGCCGCGAAGCCCATCGCGTTGGGGTAGACGACCTGCGCCCAGATCCCCATCTTGTCCATGATCTGCAGTCGGGCCTTGGCGTCGTAGGATGCCTCGTGGATCTCGTCCCACTGCATGCCGGCCGTGATGTCGATCGTTTCCATGTTCGTCTTCTGGCCGGCCTTGTTGACATAGCTGGCTCCGCCGGCCATGAACATGGGCGTGTCGCCGAGCCACCAGCGCATGACGCCAGCGCTGTCCGGGCGCACCTTCGGTACCACGTCCTTGTACTTCTCGGGCGCGCGGGACGACCACAGATCCCAGGGTTCGGAGTAGTGGGAGTCGACATCGACCAGCTTCAGACCAGCGAATAGTCCGTCGACGGGCAGCGACATTTGACTTGGCTCCTTACAGCTCACGAGATCGCACTGATCCCTATCGTCTTGACCTGGGTGTAGGTCCTGAGCGCCTCAACCCCCTTGACTCGGCCCACACCGCTCTCCTTGAAGCCGCCGAAAGGCGCCTCCACACCGAGCTGCGCGCCGTTGACCGTCACCTGGCCGGCCTTCAGGCGGCCGGCGACACGAAGCGCCCGCCCGACATCACCGGTCCAGATGCTCCCGGCCAGTCCGTACGGCGTCCCGTTCGCGATCTGAATCGCCTCGGCCTCGGTGTCGAAGGAGAGCACGCTCAGCACCGGCCCGAAGATCTCCTCCTGAGCGATGCGCATGTCCGGACGCACGTCCGAGTAGATCGTCGGGAGGACGTACCTGCCACGCGCGAAAGGCGCCTCGGTGACGGCCTTCCCGCCCACGCGGAGTGACGCCTTCTCGTCGCGCGCGATCTGGAAGTAATCACGCACCTTGTTGAACTGCTCCTGCGTGATCAGCGGGCCGATCTGCCTGCCGATCTCCATCGCGGACACCAGCGCGGCCACCCGGTCGACGAGTTCGTCGTGGATGGACTGCTCGGCGAGCAGGCGGGTCGCCGCCGAACAGACCTGGCCGGCGTTCGACGTGAAGGCCCGCGCGACGTGCTCGGCGGCACGGTCGAGATTGGCGTCGGCGAAAACGATGTTCGCCGACTTCCCGCCGAGCTCCAGAGTGGCGGGGATGGTTCGCGACGCGGCGGCCGCTCCTACGAGCCTTCCTGTGCGCACCGACCCCGTGAAGGCCACCTTCCCTACGCCGGGATGCGCCACGAGCGCGGCACCCGCCTCGGGTCCCAGGCCCGTCACGACGTTCAGGAGGCCGGGAGCAAGCCCTGCCTCGTGCGCCACCTTCCCCAGCAGGAGCGTCGTCGCGGAGGTGAACTCCGAGGGCTTGACGACCAGGGCGTTGCCGGCCGCGAGCGCGGGAGCGACATCGCGGGTGGCCTGGCTGAGTGGACCGTTCCACGGCGTGATGACGCCGACAACACCGAACGGCTCCGGCCGGGTGAAGGCCGCGGCGCCCGCACCGAGGTCGATCGTCTCCCCGTGGAACGACCGCACGATGCTGCCGTAGTACGCGAAGTACTCGGCGGCGCCGTCGATCTCGCGGCGTGGATCCGGTTTTCCTGTCTCTTCCTTCTCAAGACGCACGAACTCGTCCGCGGCGTCTCGAATGGCGTCGGCGACAGCGCTCAGGACCCGTCCCCGCTCGGCCGCCGACCGTTCGCTCCAGGCGGGCTGAGCCCGCTTCGCCGCGCCCACGGCGACGTCGACGTCGGGGGCCGTGCCACGAGCGATGACCGATACGACCTCCCCGGTCACGGGGCTGGTCACGTCCTCGACATACGCGCCCTCGCGCGGCGGGTGGGGCTGCCCGTCGATCCAGTGCTCATAGCGTTCGCCCACGAGCTGGCCTCCTCGGGTGTCGTGCCTCGACGGAACCCTATCGCACATCCAGGATCTCGGATACAGTCCGCCAAGTCGGTCCACAGGACCCCGGGAACCCTAGAGATCTGGTTCGGAGGACAGGTGTCAGTTCGCGGCAGAGCCGCCATCGTCGGCGTCGGTACCACCGAGCAGGGCGAGCTCCCTGGACGTAGTGCCGACGAGGTCGCGGTGGAGGCGATCAGCCTGGCGCTGGCCGACGCGGGGCTGGGCAAGGACGACCTGGACGGCCTGATCACCTGCCGGGCCGGCCTCGGCGTCGGCGGCGTCGACACCGGCGTCGGCGAACTGCTCGGGATCCATCCCCGATACAGCGCGACACTCCAGTACGGCACCTGCAACTTCTCGCTGCACCTGGCGGTCATGGCCATCCTGGCCGGACTGGCCGACACCATCGCCATCGCATACGGCGCGACCCAGCGCAGCGAGAAAATCAACTTCGGCGTGCCCCACAGCGTGGATCTCGCGTCCACGGCGGGATTCGTCCACATCGCCGGGCCGGCGGGGCTGGCCCTGCAGCGCCACAAGTACCTCTACGGCACGACCGACGAGCAGTTCGGGAACATCGCGGTCGCGCAGCGCCAGTGGGCACAGCTGAACCCACTCGCGATCTTCCAGAAGCCGCTGTCGATGGCGGAGTACCTGGAGCAGCCCTATCTCGTCGAGCCACTGCGCCGCGCGGACGTCACGATGATCTCCGACGGCGGCGCCGCGCTCATCGTGACCTCGGCGGACCGCGCCGCCGAGTTCCCCAAGCCCGCGGCGCACGTCCGAGGCATCGCGGAGACCACAGCGCTGGACGGAGGGCGTACCCCGGAGAACCTGATGCGGCCCTGGATCGCGAACGTCGCACGCGACCTGTACGCCAGCTCGGGAATGGGGCCGCAGGACGTCGACGCGCTGTACATTCAGGACCCGACCGCCGTCTGGGTCCTCCAAATGCTGGAGTACTACGGCTTCTGCCCCGTTGGCGAGGGTGGCCGTTTCCTCGCCGAGGGCCACACCTATCCGGGCGGCCGGCTTCCGCTCAACACGAACGGCGGCCAGCTGTCCGAGAGCTACATGTGGGGCTGGCTGCACCTGTGCGAGGCGGTCCGCCAACTGCGTGGCGAATGCGGACCGCGCCAGATCCCAGACGTCGAGGTGGCCATGTACTGCTCCACGATGACGTTCGCGAAAGGAGCGGCGTCGATTATCTCGACGTCACGGTGATGACTCAGCCAAGATTGCTGCCGGATGTAAAAAACCCTCTCGCCGCGCCTTTCTGGGCCGGCCTGCGCGAGCACCGGCTCGTCGTCCAGCGCTGTCCGGCGTGCGGCACCAAGCGGTACCCGGCCGCCCCCCTGTGCACGGCCTGCCTCACACCGGGTGGCGAGTGGGTCGACGTGGCCCCCGAGGGCGAGCTGTGGAGCTACGTGGTCTACCGCCGCGCGCTGTCACCGGCGTTCGCCGACGACGTCCCCTACCCGATAGGGCTCGTCGAGGTCGACGACGCACGCCTGCAGATCCTGTCCCGCATCGACGCGCCGCCCGACTCGATCAGCATCGGGGCGCGCATGCGGGCGCGTTTCACCCCGGTCACCGAGACAGTCACGCTGCTGTCATGGGCCCCGGCGGAAGAATCGGCGGCCGCGCATGACTAAGGCGCCTCACGGCAGTGCGCCGCGTGTGGAACCGAGCGATGAGAACGCCACGGCCCTGCCCGGCAGCCTGACGGGTATCCGCGTCGTCGAGATCGGCGACCAGCAGGGTGAGTACACCGGCCTCTCCTTGGCCGGGCTGGGCGCCCAGGTGGTCCGCGTCGAGCCCCCGGGCGGCGCGCCGACCCGGCGGCTCGCGCCCTTCGCGGGCGACGTACCCGACCCGGAGCGATCCCTGCATTTCTGGGCCTACAACCGCGGCAAGAAGTCCGTGGTCCTCGACCTGGACACCGACGACGGCTTAGCCGCCTTCACCCGGCTGCTCGCCACCGCGGACGTGCTCATCGACTCGACCCCGCATCGCCACCTCGCCGAGCGCGGCCTGACCGACCTCGAGGAGCGCTTCCCCCGGCTCATCACGGCCCGCATCACCCCCTTCGGCGAGGACGGGCCCTGGGCGGGCTACCGCGGCTCCGACCTCGTCCACCTCGCCCTCGGCGGGCCGCTGCTCAACTGCGGCTACGACCCACTGCCGGACGGCCAGTACGACCTGCCGCCGATGGCTCCACAGCTCTACCACGCGTTCCACATCGCCGGGGAGCACGTCACCTTCGGCGTCCTCGCGGCGCTCGTACGCCGGCAGAGCAGCGGGCGAGGGCAACGTTTGACCTGCGCCGTCCACGAGGCGGTCTCGAAGAACACCGAGACCGACCTGATGGCCTGGGTCGTCCAGCGGCAGCCCTATTACCGCCAGACCGCCCGGCACGCGGGGGCGAAGGTCGGCCAGGACCTGACCATCGCGCATACGAAGGACGGCCGCTGGCTCAACGTCATCAGCATCGGCGCCCGCGACCGCAACCTGATGAAGCCGTTCCTGGACAAGTACGGCATGGGCGACGCCATCACGGAGGAGAAGGTCGAGGCCGAGGTCGGCGCGCGCCACATCCCGGGCACGACGCAGTCCGCCTCGGCGAACGTGGAGATCATCCAGCGTCTCGTACGGCGGTTCACCTTCGCCGAGCTGCCCTGGCAGGAGATGCAGGCGGCCGGGCTGCTGTGCGCTCCCGTCCGCCGGCCGGAGGAGAACGCGACCGACCCCCACTGGCTCACCCGCGGGACCTTCGTCGCGGTCGAGCATCCAGAGGACGGACGGTCCTACGTGTACCCGGCGAGCAAGTGGATTGCGACCGGGTCGCGCTGGGACGCCGGCCGCCGCGCGCCACGAGTCGGTGAGGACACCGCCGACGTACTGGCGTCCTGGCCCGGCACCTCGGCGGCCTCCGGTAGCGCCACGGCCACGGCGCGCATCGGCGACATCGACGAGCGCCTGTCAGTGCACAAGAAGCCATTCGCATTGCCAGGAACGAAGATCTTCGACTTCACCTGGTTCCTCGCGTCAGCGGGCGGCACCCGCTTCCTGGCCGCACTCGGCGCAGACGTGATCAAGGTCGAGTGGAAGGCGCACCCCGACACCCGAGGCGGTGGCTTCCCCGCCGGCGGCCGGGAGGCCCGGCGGGCCGCCACCACGCCGCTGGTCGCCCCGCCCACCGGGCCGATGGGTGGCCAGTTCAACAACAAGAACCCTGGCAAGCGCGGCATCTCGCTCAACGTGCGCCACCCGAAGGGGCGCGAGATCGCCCTTGAGTTCCTGCGTCGCAGCGACGTCGTCGCCGAGGGGTTCTCGCCGGGGGTCTTCGAGCGCTGGGGCCTCGGCTGGGACGCGCTCCGGGAGATCAACCCGTCGATCATCTACGCGCAGCAGTCCGGGATGGGCGCGAAGGGGACCTACGGCCGGTTCCGCGCCGTCGGGCCGATCGCCGGGTCGCTGTCCGGGCTCACGCACCTCGGCGGCCTGCCCGAGCCCGCGCTGCCCACCGGATGGGGCTACTCCTACCTCGACTGGCTGGGCGCGTACAGCTTCGCCGCGGCCATCCTCGCCGCCCTCTACCAGCGCGGCGAGACCGGGCAGGCGCAGTGGGTCGACGCCTCCCAGGCCGAGGTCGGCATCTTCACCACGGCGGTGCCTGTCCTCGACTGGTCGGTCAACGGACGCTCGACCGCGCGGTTCGGCAACCGCGCGCCGTACGGCAACTTCGCCCCGCAGGGGGTGTACCGCTGCGCCGGCGAGGACCGCTGGCTCGCCATCACCTGCCTGGACGACCGTGACTGGCGCGTGCTGGCCGGCATCGTCGGGCCCGCCGGCTGGGCCGACGACCCGCGGTTGTCCACCGTGGCCGGGCGCGTCGCGCACCACGACGAGATAGACCGGCGGATCAGCGTCTGGGCGGCGACGCGTGACCGCTACGCCGCGATGGAGGAGCTGCAGCGCGCCGGGATCGCGGCGGGCGCCGCCCAGACCGCCGAGGACCGGTGCGACATCGACCCCCAGCTGTCGCACCTGAAGTGGCTCACCGAGGTCCCGAACCCGAGCGTGGGTACCTGGCCCGTGGCGGAGGTTCCGTTCGACCTGTCGGAGACGCCCCCGCACGCCGGCGGGTGGATCGACAAGGGCGCGCCGGTCTACGGCGAACACAACTACGAGGTGTACGGGGAGGTGCTCGGCCTCAGCTGTGCCGAGGTCGACGCCCTCGCCGAAGAGGGTGTCGTGTGACCAGCCGGCGCGACCGGGCGGCCACGGACGTCGAGCGAAGGAGGGTCGCCGGATGACCATATCGGAAGCGACAGAGACGATCTTCACCTCCGATGGTCGTCTCACCGCCCTCGTGGCGCTGGCGAACTCCGACGGCGAGACCCAGCTGCACAGCCGTGGGTGGACCGGCTCCCTGACCCTGGGCGTGGACGGGGCGGCATATCGCATCGAGGTCAGCGCGGGCCTGTTCAGGCTCTCCGAGCCCAGCGAGCCGGAGACGTCCGGTGACTGTACGCACGTGGTCGCGGTCGGCACCGGCGAGCAGTGGTCGACGATGTTACAGACCGTTCCCCCGCCCGGGCTGACCGACGTTTTCGGCGGACAGTTCCTCGGCATGACGCTGACGCCCCGGAATCTTTCCGGCGAGCTGCGCCTGGCGGTTCGCCGAGTCGTCGAGCTGCTGCGCCACATCGTGAACGGCACGGACCCCACGCCCCAGGTCGTCCAGGACAGCCGTCCGCACGGGACGTTCGACGCGGCGCGGGGCCGGTACGTCCATCTGCACATCGACGGGCACGACCACCGTATCTACTTCGAGGAGGCCGGCTCGGGCATCGGCCTGCTCTGCCAGCACACGGCCGGTACGGACGGACGCCAGTGGCGCCATCTGCTGGAGGACGAACGCGTCACCAGCCGGTTCCGCGTCATCGCCTATGACCTGCCCCATCACGGCAAATCGCTGCCGCCGAGCGGGGTGGCCTGGTGGGCACAGGAATACCGCCTCACCCGCGGCTACCTTATGCAGATCCCGATCGCCCTGGCCAACGCGCTGGGACTCGACCGCCCGGCTTTCATCGGCTCCAGCGTGGGCGGGATGCTGGCCCTCGACCTCGCCCGCTTCCACCCGGACGACTTCCGCGCGGTCGTGTCCTGCGAGGGCGCGCTGTACGCCGTGCCAGATCACGCGGCGCCACGGCCCAACGACGGGACGCTCACGGTCGGCTCCGATCCGGCACAGCACGCCGCCTCAATGATGTCCTTCATGGGCGCCACCGCGCCGGAGTCATACCGTCACGAGACCAGGCTGCACTACGCGCAGGGAGCGCCCGGAGTGTTCCCTGGCGACATCGCGTATTTCAGGGGCGACCACGACCTCCGCGGGCAGGCGCACCTGATCGACACCGCCAGATGCCCCGTCCACATGCTGACCGGAAACTACGACTTCCTCACCATGCCGCTCTCCGAACGGGCGGCGGAGGAAATTCCGAACGTGAGCTTCATGGCGATGCCGGGCCTCGGGCACTTCCCGATGTCGGAGGATCCCGAGCGATTCATCGGATACCTGCTCCCCATCCTGGATGCGATCGCGGCGCGGTAGACCCGCGGCTGCCGTTCCCGCTGGTTTCGAACAGAAGGTGCCATGAACATCAATCTCGCCGATCCACAGTCGTTTTCCGCGGCGGTCCCGCACGAGGAGTTCGAACGCCTCCGGCGGGAAGCTCCCGTGCACTGGACGCCGACCCCGTCCGGTGCCGCCCGAGGCGGCTTCTGGTCGCTGACGCGCTACGCTGACATCGTCAACGCGTCTCGCGCGCCCGAAACCTTCTCGAACTCCAAGGGAATCTGCTACCCCGTTCGGTCCGGAGGCGCCGAGGGCGCCCACCCGATGGCCGACAACGTCATCTACAACGACCCGCCTCGGCACACCGAGATCAGGTCGCTGGTCGCCGCGGCGTTCACGAAGCGCATGGTCTCCCGCTTCGCGGGCTGGATCACCGAGGTGGTCGACACCATCGTGGACGACCTCCACGGCCGAGGCTCGTGCGACCTCGTGCCACTGGTGGCGGTCGAACTGCCGGCCCGGGTGATCTGCTCCGTCATCGGCGTGCCACTCGAGCAGCGTTCCCAGGTCGTCGCGTGGACCAACGACCTCTTCTCCCGCGAGGACCCCAACGGCGGGGCGGAGCGCGCCGACGCCGCGCTTCGGGCCACCATGGCGTACGCGGTCGAGATGCGGTACGCGCAGTCCGACTCCGCGGATACCAGCATGATCAAGGAGCTCGCCGTCGCGGAGCGGGACGGCGCGAAGATCAGCGACTCGATGTACCAGCAGCTCGTCATGTCGCTGCTCACCGCGGGGTTCGAGACCACGCACACGCTCATCGGGCAGAGCATGCGGCTGATCCTGGAGAACCCGGACATCGAGGCACAGGCGTACGCCGCGGCCCGCGCCGGGGACACCGTCGGGCTGGTCGAGGAGTTCCTGCGCTACGTCACGCCGGCGATGCACATGGCGCGCCACGCGACGCACGACGTCGTCCTGCACGACACCGAGATCAAGGCCGGTGACACCGTCCTGCTGTGGCACGTCTCGGCCAACCGCGACGCGGAGGTCGTCGACCGGCCGCACACGTTCGACAGCGCACGCTCACGGCACCCGCACCAGAGTTTCGGCGCCGGCGGGCCGCACTTCTGCATCGGCAACCAGCTGGCCCGGCTGGAGGTGCAGATCCTGCTCCGTGAGCTGCTCACCCGAGGCCCGAAGATCACGCTCGACGGCACGCCGGAGCGCGGGTGGTCCGTGTTCATCAACCAGCTTCGATCGCTTCCGGTGGTGTGCCAGTGACGACCGCATCTGAGACCACGCCCGCCCCGGACTGGAGCGGGCTGGGCGTGCTGGTCACCGGCGGCGCGGCGGGCATCGGGCTCGCCCTGGGCCGGGCGGCGGCCGTTCGAGGCGCGTCGGTGGTGCTCGCGGATATCGAGCCGGACGTCGCCGAGCAGGCAGCGGTGAAACTGCGCGCCGACGGGTTCGACGTCACGAGCCTGGCGTGCGACGTGACGGACTACGACGCGGTCACGGCCGCGGTCGCCGAGGCCACCGCCCGCATGGGGGGCCTCAACCTGCTCTGCGCGAACGCCGGGGTGGGCGGCAGCACGGGGATCGCCGACCTCACGGTCGAGGAGTTCACCTGGATCATGCAGGTCAACCTCTTCGGCGTCTTCCACGCGGTCCGCGCCAGCGTGGCCGCGCTCCAGGCCTCGGCCGCGGCCGGCGCGCTGGCCCATATCCTCATCACCGGCTCGGAGAACTCGCTCGGCATCCCGGAATACGTGCCGCCGATGACTTCCTATCAGACGTCGAAGCACGCGCTCCTCGGCTTCACGGACGCGGTGCGGCGGGATCTCGCCGCATCCGGCGTCGGCGCCACTCTTCTGTGCCCGAGCTACGTGGTCACCGAAGGATGGAACGCGAAGCGCAACCGGCCGGCGCGGTTCGGCGGCCCGGAGTACAACGACCCTTCGAGGCGCGAGGCATTGCGAAAGCTCGGCCAGGACCCCGACGAGGTCGCGCGCATGGCGTTGGCCGGTGTTGACGAGCGGGCCGAGATCGTCGTCACCCGGGAGACCAGCAAGGCCTGTGCCGACGCGCGTCATCGGGTTGTCGAGGCCGCCTTCGCCCGCCTGGCCGCGACCACGTCACCCGAATAGCGAAAGGTGGTCTTCCATGGCATTGGAAGTCGCGGTCCGCGTTCCACCCTGTGCACCCCTCCCGACGCTCGTCGAGCTCGTCAAGCACATGGAGGACCTGGGGATCGACCGTGTGTCCTTCCCGGACTCGCAGCTGCTCTGGCGTGACGTGTGGTCGACCGCGACCGCCGCGGCGCTCTCGACGTCCCGGATCGGCATCTCGGTCTCGGTCACCAACCCGGTGACGAGACATCCCACCGTCACCGCATCGGCGGCACGGTCGGTCGCGGAGATCGCTCCTGGCCGACTGGTCGTCGCGGTCGGCGCCGGCGACAGCGCGCTCACCCACATCGGCGTCCCGCATGCGCGTACGCGGGACATCGGCGACGCCGTGTCAGCGATCAGGGGCCTGCTCCGCGGCGAAACGGTGGAGCATCCCGTCCATCCGTGGAGACTGCACGATCCAGTGCAGGTGCCCGTCCTCATCGCCGCTTCCGGCCCGCGTAATCTCGCGCTCGCGGGACAGGTGGCCGACGGCATCGTGGCTCCCGGGATGGCGTGGGAACGCGACGTCGACATCGTGCGTACGGCAGCGGTGGCGGCCGGCCGCGATCCCGACGACCTGATCTACATGACGTCCCGGTCGTGTGTGATCACCGATGATCCTGAACGTGACGCCGCGATCTTCAAGCCCATGTGTCTTCGGTTGGCGCAGATGAGCGGCACGTCCCAGTTCGAGGCGGCCGGATTCCCCATCGAGGTACCCCCGCACGATCTCCGCTTCGGCGATCTCGGCCACCCGGAGGACTGGGACGAGGCAGTGCGCGTCTGCTCCCAGTGGATCACGGACGAGGCGGCGCTGTGGTTCGCACGCAGCCGGTCGCTCTTCGGAACCCCGGCGGAGGTGGCCAGTCAGCTCGCCAATCTCGAAAGCTCCGGAATCAACCGGATCCTGGTCGCGCATCCCGGCGCCTTCACCCTGCCACGGGAACTGATCAACTCCCTGGCGACCGGGGTCCTGCCGGTCCTCCGACGCCTCACCAGCGTCAGCTCACCGCAGTGACCGCGAGCACCACCGGGGTGACGCGCCCCATCCGAACGGTGTGATCGCCGCGGGTGGTCGGGGCGAGCCGCGCACGGCCTCCGTGCGCGCGGCTCGCCCCGACCACCTGGGGCGGTGCCGCTCGCTACGAAACGTCGCCGGTGAACGCGTCGGCGACCCGCTGACGATGGTGACCGGGCGCTCCGACCAGGACCGCGTCGAGTTGGGCGCGCCTGAGCCACCAGTGGAGCCCCGACTCCCACGTGAATCCAATGCCCCCATGGGCCTGCACCGCGGACGAGGTCACGCGCCGTGCCGCGTCGCCGACGTAGGCCATGGCGAGTGCGGCGGAACGCGCTAGCGTGCCTGGAGCCACATCGGCGGCCCACGCGGCGCCGTACACGAGGGAACGCGCGGCCTCCACGTCTACGAGCATGTCCGCACAGCGATGCGCGACAGCCTGGAAAGCGCCGACCGGCCGCTCGAACTGCCGGCGATCCTTCACATAGGCCACGGTCATGTCAAGCGTGCGCTGACACAGACCTACCATCTCGGCGGCGACCAGTACCGAAACGCGCGCCGCCGGCAACGCGGCATCATCCGGCAGCGACTCGCCCTCGCCTGTTACCTTCGCGTACCTTCGCGTCCGGTCAATGGTGTCCACGGGCTCCACCTTTGCCGTGGCAGGCGTGAGCAGCTTCGCCCGCCCCTTCTCCACCAGCACGATGAGGTCGGCTCGCGTTCCCTCCGGGACGAGCTCCCCCTGACCATCCCGCGCCATCCCGAAGGTGCCGAGCACCTCGCCGTTGGCCAGCCTTGGCAGCCAGGCCCTCTTCTGGTCGGCAGATCCGGCCCCGCGAATCAGCAGCGCGGCGGCGGCCGTTCCCAGGTACGGCACACTGGCCAACGCTCCGCCCAGCTCGTCCGCCAGGCACATGGCCTCGACGACACCAAGCCCGAGCCCGCCGTGCTCCTCGGGAACGCCCAGCGCCGGCCAGCCGAGCCCGACGAGCTCGTCCCAGAGCTGGGAATCATGACCGCGACCGTCCGCGTGCTCCGCGACGCGGGCGGCCGAGCACCGCTCGGCCAGCAGCGCGCGAGCGGTCTGTTTGATCTCGCGCTGGTCGTCCGTCAGTGCGAAGTGCATCCGCGTGTCCTCACCGTGACCGCGGCAGCGACAGCACGCGCTCCGCGACAGTGCTCTTGAGGATCTCGGTGGTGCCGCCCTCGATGCTGTTGCCCTTGGACCGCAGCAGCTCGTAGCCCCATCCTGGGCCTTCCTGCAGTGCGTCCGGGCCCAGGACGTCGACCGCGAGCTGGGTGAGTTGCTGGTTCGTCGCCGACCACATCAGCTTCGTCACCGCGCTCTCCGGGCCGGGCTGGCCGTGCCGCTCGATGGTCGCCAGCCCTCGATACGCCGTCAGCCGCAATGCCTCGACCCGCGTGTAGAGCTCGCCGAGCGCGTCTTTCACGCGAAGATCCGCGAACGACCCGCGGGCGACCGCCACGGCGGCGAGGCGATCGAGGAGCTGGCGCATCTGCACCTGATGGAAGAACGCGAGACCGGAACGCTCGTTGCTGAGTGTCGTCAGGGCCGTCCGCCAGCCGTTGCCCACCCCGCCGAGGACGAGATCACGCGGAACGAGCGCGTTGTCGAGAAAAACCTCGTTAAAATGAGCCGCGCCGGTGATGTCCCGGAGCGGGCGCACCCGCACACCCTCCTGCTTCATGTCCAGGAGGAAATATGTGAGGCCCTTGTGCTTCGGAGCGTCGGTGTCGCTGCGCGCGAGACACATGCACCATCGCGCGTACCGTGCATAGCTCGTCCAGAGCTTCTGGCCGTTGAGGACCCAGGTGTCGCCGTCCAGAACTGCCCGGGTTCGCAGCGACGCCAGGTCAGAACCAGCCTCGGGCTCGCTGAAACCCTGGCACCAGATCTCGTCACCGGTGACGATCGGCTGCAGAAAGCGGTCCCGCTGTTCCGGCGTGCCGCACTGCATGAGCGTGGGTCCCGCGAGAAGCAGTCCGAGCACGTTCGCCGGAAGAGGTGCGCCGGCCCGCGCGATCTCTTCAAAGAAGATCGCGGACTCGGTCAGGGAGGCGGCCCGGCCGCCGTGTTCGACCGGCCAGTGGACCGCCGACCAGCCGCCCGAGGCCAGCCGCCGCTGCCAGGCTCGCCGGTGTTCGAACTGCTCGTCCTGGCCGGGACCGGACGGCTGTCCGCTGGGATTGGCGGCGAGCCAGTCGAGCAGCTCGTTCCGGAACGCCGTCTCTTTTTCCGATAACGACAGGTCCATGATATTTGCCCCGCATATGGTGTGCCGCCTTGGTGGTATGGCGGGAGAGTGATCCGCTGGCGTGGCCGGCGGTCCGAGCAGGTGGTGGGACTCGCGCGAGTCGGTCAGCCCTGACGTCGGACCGAGGCCGACACCTCCACGTCGACGCGTAGGTCGATGAGCAGCGGTCGGTCCCGCTTCGCGACCGCCTCGGACACGAGCTCCAGGTCCGCCAGGGAATGGACCGTCATCCCCCTGCCGCCCAGTGCGTCGGCGACGGCGGCGAAGTCGGGCCAGGACATCCAGGCCAGCGCCGGATCCATCCCCAGTTCCGTCAGGTTGTAGTACTCCGCCCCATAAGCACCGTCGTTCACCACGATCACGATCAGATCGAGCCCGTGGCGGACCGCGGTGTTGAACTCCAGGATTCCGCCCATCATGAATCCGCCGTCCCCCATGACGGCGACGGACGGTCGGCCCGGTGCGGCGACAGCCGCGCCGACTGCCTCGGCGAGGCACAGCCCCACCGACCCGAAGTTGTTGGCCCAGACGAACGCGGCCGGTTCCGGGACGTGCAGGTACCGCCATACCGCGGTGCAGAACATGCCGGCGTCGGAGGCGACCCCGCGGTCCGCCGGTAACAGTTTGTCGAGTCGGATCAGCGCGGTCCGCAGATCGACGGTTGTCTCCGTGCTCCGGTCGCGGAACTCGCGCTCGGCCTGGAAGCCCGCGAGAGCCTCGGCGAGTGCCGGGGAACAGAACGACGACGGCTGGGCGTCCATCTCCTGGAGGTACTCGCACATCGCGGCCGCGGTGGCGGTGGCGTCGGCGAAGATCCCCACGTCCACGGACCGCCACCGGGCGATCGCCGTGGGGTCCGTGTCGACCTGGACCACCCGCCTGTCCTTGAGGAAGGACCCGTCGGCGGCGGTGAACCTGTTCAGGCTCGCCCCGAACGCCACGACACAGTCGGCCTTGAGGATCTCGGTGGTCGCCACGCTCGTCGACAGCGTCCCGAACAGGCCCAGGTTGAACGGGCTGTCGGCGAAGTAGTCCTTGGCGCCGAGCGTCGTCGCCACCGGCGCCCCGAGAATGGACGCTAGGCGGAGCAGCGTGTCCCGGGCACCGGACTGCACCGCTCCGCGGCCGGCGAGGATCACAGGGCGGCGCGCCGAGGCGACGAGCCCGACCGCGCGGTCCAGCGCCTCGGGGTCGGGAACGATGGCCTGCCGGCCCGGCTGCTCCGCCGCGACTGGCACGTACTCGGCCTCGGCGTCGGCCAGCTGCACGTGCGTCGGCGCGTTGAGCACGATCGGGCGTCGTTCCTCCCAGGCCCGGCGCACCGCGACGGCGACGTCCCCCGCCGCCGTGCGCGCCGAGCGCACCTGCACGAAACCGGCGCCCGAACCGAGCACGATCTCACGCTGCTCGATGTCCTGAAGGTGCTCGTCGACGTCGGGAGGCGTGTCCCCACAGACCACCACCACCGGCGTCCGGGCACGGGCGGCCTCGACGAGCGCGGTGACCGTGTTCGTCAGCCCAGGCCCCTGGGTGACGGTGGCGACGCCGAGCCGTCCGCTGACACGCGCATAGCCGTCGGCCATCAGCACCGCGCCGTCCTCACGAGAGGTACTGACGTACCGCACTCCGTGGACGCGGGCGAGGTCGTCCGCGATCATCATGTTCGCGTCGCCCAGCATGCCGAAGATGACTTCCGTACCGTGCTCGACAAGCGCACGGGCGATCACAGAATAGACCTTCTTCGGATTACCCGGCCCCGCCTCGTCCGACCCACTCATCGCGCTCCTCACTGTGTCCGCACCTCATCCGCGCCCAGCCCGTCAAGGCATCCGCTACCAAAACACGCCGTCGCCGCGCCTTACGGCGCGGAGCGCCTCGTGAGGGTTTTCTGCATCCTCCCAGCGAAACGGGTGGAAGTCGCTGGATGACACCAGCTCAGGATCGACAGACATTAAGCCTCCTGGCGTTGCAAAGCGTGCGCGCAAGCCCGCGTGATGTCAAAAGGATCCCGGATCACGGATCCTGGATACAGTTCAAGTTGACGGTACCGCCCACGACGTCGCATGGCAAGGGCCTTGACGGCACGGCCATCGCTGCGCCGAACGTGCTCGCCCTCACCAAACCCACTGACGCACGGCGACAGACCGGGCGGCCGACCGGGGAGATCTGATGATCAAAGGGTCTAAGCGTATATCCAGAGGGGTCTGCGCGTAATACTCCAGCCCGACTTTTGTGATTAGTTGAGTTGTAGAGCTGTCTCCTGGCGGCGGCAGTGGCTGGCTTGGGCGCGCGCCTGGGGGCGGCGTCGCCAGACGACCAGTCAGCGCGAAGCCGGCGGGTGGTTGCGGGCGTCGCATGGATGGCGTAGGTGGGCTGAGTGGAGGGCGGACCGCGTTGATGGTCAGCGGCATCGACCCGCCGACGGGCTCCGGGCGATCATGGGAGTACGTCTGGCACCAGTCAGCAATGCTGATCGTCTGCTACGCTGTCGATCACTCGGCGGAAGGTGCGAGGAGTACCCATGCTCGACGTTCCCAAAATCATTTCTGTGGACGACCACGTCGTCGAGCCTCCGGGAGTCTGGCAGGACAGGCTTCCCGCCCGCTACCGCGAGGTCGGTCCGCGGCTCGTCCGGACATTCGGCCGGCCAGAGCCCGGCAAGCACGGCTACCGGGTCGTCGACGATCCCGACGCCCCCGACGCGGTCTGGGTCGACCAGTGGGAGTACGAGGATGTGCGCAAGGTCATCCCGGTAGGCGAGGCGCAGGTCGGGCCGCTACGCGACCGCTACTACCGGGACCTGGCCACCTACGATGAAATGGCCCCTGGCGTCCACACCCAGTCCGCCCGCCTCGCCGACATGGACCTCAACCACACCGAGGCGGCGATCTGCTTCCCATCGGTCTCCCGTTTTTGCGGACAGACCTTCCTTGAAGCTCACGACAAGGAACTGGCGCTGCTGTGCGTCCAGGCCTACAATGACTGGATGATCGACGAGTGGTCCGCGGGTGACGGCTACGGACGCCTCATCCCCCTGACACTCATCCCGCTGTGGGACATCAAGCTTTCGGTCGACGAGGTCCACCGCTGCGCGGCGAAGGGTGCACATGCCGTCGCCTTCTCCGAATGCCCGCCATACCTCGGCCTACCCAGCATCCACTCCGGCTACTGGAACCCGCTCTGGCAGGCCTGCGAGGAAACCGACACGGTCGTCAACATGCACATCGGGTCCTCCTCGACCTGGCCACGCACGGGCCCCGACTCCCCCGGCCTCGTGCCGAAGTCACTGAGTTTCCAGAACTGCCAGGTCGCCTTCACGGACTGGCTGGCCTCGGGCCTGTTCGAAATTTTCCCCACCCTCAAGATCGCTCTCACGGAGGGGCAGGTCGGCTGGATTCCCTTCATCGCCGGCCGCCTCGACAACGAGTGGGAACTCGGCGACCTGTTCGAAGAGAACATCCGTACCCGCCTACCCAAAGCGCCGAGCCACTACATCGAAGGCCACGTGTACGGCTGCGTCTTCGACGACGTCGCAGGCCTGCGGATGCGCGACCAGATCGGCATGGGGCAGATCATGTTCGAAACCGACTACCCCCACGGCGACACCAGCTTTCCGCATTCCAAGAAGATGGCGGAAAAACTCGTGACCGGGGCGGGACTCTCGCAGGACGAGATCTACCAGCTGATTCGCGGCAATGCCATCGAGGTCTACGGCCTTCACCGCTGGGGAATCACCCGCTGACCGGCCACGATCAACGCGGCGCCACCGGTTGGCGCCATCGAGCCGGATAACCTCGCCGTCAATCATGACCGCGAACCGAAGGTGGACTCTGCGGCCGCCAGTTGAGCTGTGGGAGCAGGGATCGTTATGACCGATTCGACGGACGCAAATGCGGTGGGTACCAACGCGCTTATCACCCTGTCGGACGTCTATGTCGCGGGACACTGGGTCCGGGTCGGCGATGAGCAGATGATCGACTTGGTGGACTCGAGCACGGAAGACGCGTTCGCTCGGGCCCCTCTCGCCGAGATCGAGGTGGCGGTTGCTGCCGCGCGGGCCGCGTTCGACTCCGGTCCGTGGCCGGCGATGTCACGCAAGAAGCGGATGGCGTCGGGTATCGGGCGTGAGCTCGGCCCGGAGCGCCTCGACCCGTATATCGAGGTTCGGGCGACCTTCCTGGACGGCGCGCCGCGTGTGGCGCTGGCTCCGAGCATGGCCTGAGATGACCACGACGTTTGACTACATCATCGTGGGCGGCGGCACCGCTGGCTGTGTGCTGGCCTACCGGCTCAGTGCCGATTCGGGTGCGTCGGTGCTGTTGTTGGAGGCCGGCGGTCATGACCGGTCGCCCAACATCCGAATTCCGGCGGGTACGCAGCGGCTTAGCCGCAAGTACGACTGGCAGTACCGTGCCGAGCCGGACGCGTCCCGCGGTGGCCATGTCGACACCTGGGCTGCGGGCAAGGTGCTCGGTGGCGGCAGCTCCATCAACGGGATGGTCTGGGTGCGGGGCGACCCGGCGGATTTCGACGAGTGGGCCAAGGCCGGCTGCGATGGCTGGTCGTATGCCAATGTGCTGCCTTACTTCAAACGCGCCGAGCATTTCCACGGCGTCGGCGACCCTGGCTACCGTGGGTCGCAGGGGCCGCAGTCGGTGAGCCCGATCCGGGTCGACCATCCTCTGACCACGTCGTTCATCGATGCCGCCGTCGAGGCCGGACATGCGTTGAACCCGGACTACAACGGGCAGACTCAACTCGGCGTCTCCCGGGGGCAGGCCAGCCAGCGCCGGGGCTGGCGGGCCAGCACGGCCCGGGCCTACCTGGCCCGAGCGGCGCGGAGGCGCAATCTCACCGTCCACACCAATGCCGTCGCCTCGCGTCTGCTGTTCGAGGGGACGCGGGCGGTCGGCGTCGAATACCTCCATCAGGGCGAGGTCAAGCGCGCGCACGCCAGCACGGAGGTGATCGTCAGCGCGGGCAGCATCGGCTCGCCGAAGCTGCTGATGCTCTCGGGTGTCGGGCCGGCCGGGCGGCTGACGGAGCTCGGCATCCCCGTGGTGGCCGACTCCCCACTGATGGGCGAGAACCTGCAGGAACACCCATATGCACACATGTTATATGGCGTCACCATGCGCACCCTGAATCGTGAGGTCACGCCGGCCGGAATGGTGAAGCACGGGCTGAATTTCGTCATCCGAGGCCGCGGAGCGGCGACGGCATCCCTGGGGCACGCGGTGGTTTTCGCCGGTAGCAAGGATCGCACCGAGATCGAGATCCTCTTCGGCCCGTTCGGCGTGAACTCCGGCAAGATAAAAAAAATGTCGACAGCGCTACCCGACAGTGCGGAACTGAGCGAGTACGAGAAGTTCCAGGCCGTGCTCGCGTCCTCCGCGGCCTATGACCACGACGTGCACGACATGCAGCTGCTGCGCACGTCCAGCGTGATCGTCATCCCGTCGGTCACGCATCCCAAGGGACGCGGCCGCGTCGGACTGCGCTCGGCCAACCCCGCCGACCCGCCGACGATCCACCACGAGCTGATCGGCCATCCCGACGACCTGCAGGGCCTCGTCAACGCCTGCCTGACCGCCCGGGAGATCTTCACCCAGCCCAGCCTGAGCAAATACGTCACCAGCGAGGAACTACCAGGAGCGGTCGCCCAATCCGAGGACGACCTGCGCCAGTGGCTGCGCAAGTTCGCACACCGCGGCTCGCACGCCGCCGGGACCGTACACATGAGCTCCAACCCGACCGCGCCACTCGACCCCACCCTGCGCGTACGCGGAGTGGAGAACCTACGCGTCGTGGATGCCTCGGTCATGCCGACGCTGACGAGCGGGAACACGAACGCCCCGACCATCATGATCGCCGAGAAAGGCGCCGATCTGATCCTCGGCCGCTAAGAAGTAAGACCGCTCTAGGCCGGCGGCGGACCGCATCCTCGGAATCATACCGGTGTCGAGGACATCCAGTGAGCAAGGAGAGATTCATGGGAGCCGCAGGAGATGTCGTACGGAAGTTCTGCGCCGCGTTCGCGAGTCTGGACGCCAGCAATCTCCGGCCCTTCCTGACACCGGAGACCGTCTTCGAGAACGTCCCGCTGACCGGGCAGTTCCACCGGGCCGTCGGCGTCAACGAGATCGTCTCTCGGATGCAGTCGAAGCTGAGCATCTGCGTGGAGACCGACTTCAAGATCCTTTCTCTGATCGAGGACGGCGGCGTGGTCTTTGCCGAGCGCAGCGACTACTTCCGCTTCCCAGCAGGAACCTTCCCCACAATCGACGCTCACGAGTGGTTGGTCTGCTCGAGATGGGACGTGGCCGACGGCAAGATCGCCCTATGGCGCGACTATTACGACGTGACGAGCAGCCTGAGCGCGCTGGGCGTGTCCTGGCAGGAGTACCGGACATACCTCGAGCGCGCCCGGGCGGCTCTGGCGTAGTTCGCGATAGACCTCGAGGGGCAGTCCAGAGCGGCCAGCGGCTGGCCAAACGAACGAGGCGAGCTCGTACTCGGTCGCGGCCGGACCTCTGGCTCGGTCTGCATGGGGATTCGTCAACGGGATTGCGAACAGCCTGCAATGCGATGGGAGGGTTCGGCGCATTCCGTTTCGCGACATCCTCTTCGGACAAGTGGCAGGCAGCGCGTGATCGAGCGAGAGTCGGCATTCATCGACGGGAGTGGCGCGAGGCGGACGGGGCGGACCTCGAGACCATTGACTTCGACGACCGAGCTGCCATTCGGGCGGATGCGCCTGTCCACGGCCAACCAGGCGGGCGAGGCCGTCCAGGCTGCGGCACGGGCCCTGCCGTACTGGAGCGGGCCCACATCGTTCTCGGCCGTGCCAACTGGAACTACTTCGTCGTGTCAGATCAGCGACGGCCCCGTCCGACGCGCATATCAGGCAGGCGCTCCTCACGATGGCCGAGCAGGGGCGGGTGACCCTGGTCGACGAGGACATGACGATAGCGCCGGGCGTACGCCTGGTCCGCGGTCCCGGGCACACGCCCGGTACTCACTCTTTGAACTCCAGGATTCCGCCCATCATGAATCCGCGCTCTGCCGATCGTCGCCGGATTCCACTGGCAGCGCCGCGCGAAGGTCCGCCTTACGGATCTTCCCCGCGGCTGTCCGGGGGATCTCGTCGAGGTATTCGAACCTGGTGGGCAGCCACCAGCTCGGATACTCGGGGGCAAGATGGTCCCGCAGCTCACGCGCGGTCGGGTGCGCGCCGGGCCTGGTCACGACGCACGCGAGCGGACGCTCCCCCCAGCGTGCGTCCGGAATCGCGATGACCGCCGCGTCGACGACCGCGGGATGCGTGCACAGGGAGGCCTCCAGCGCGATCGAGCTGATCCACTCCCCACCGGACTTGATGAGGTCCTTGGCCCGGTCGACGATCTGGATGAATCCGTGCGGATCGATCGTGACGATGTCACCGGTCAGCAGCCAGCCGTCCGCCGTGAAGGAATCCGCGCCGCGCTCGTGCAGGTACCCGCCGGTGACCGACGCGCCGCGCACCTCCAGCTCCCCCGCCGTCCGGCCGTCCCAGGGCACCAGGCCGGCGTCGTTGCGTGCCCGCACATCCAGGAAGGGAATCGGGCGGCCCTGCTTCGCCCGCTGCGCCCACCGTTCGTCGGCGCTCGCGCCGTCAAAGGCGCTGGTGAGCACCGCCATGGAGCCCATCGGGCTCATCTCGGTCATCCCGAAGCCCTGGACCACCGGAATGCCATGGCACTCCTCGAGGCGGCGCATAACGCTCGGGGCGACGGGGGCCCCGCCGAACCGCAGGATCCGCAGGCTCGACGTGTCGTAACGGCCGGGCTCCGCGTCGAGGAGCTGGAGGACGCCCTCCCACACCGTGGACACTCCACCGGTGTGCGTCACGCCGTGGCGCTCGATGAGCGTCAACAGGTTGCCGGGTGACAGGTCCCGGTGTGGCAGCACCAGCGTCGCGCCCGCGAGCGCGGCGGCGTACGGATGCCCCCAGGCGTTGGCGTGGAACATCGGCACCACGACCAGAATCGTGTCGGACTCGCGAATACCGTGAAGATCCACGGCCATCAGAGCGAGAGACTGGATCGCGAGCGCCCGGTGCGAATAAACAACCCCCTTGGGATTACCCGTGGTGCCACTTGTGTAACAGAGCGTGCATGCCTGCCGCTCGTCGATACGCGGCGGATCGGTCCCCTCGTCCACCGCTTCCGCGAGCAGGTCTTCGTACCCGACCGCCCACGCGGGCAGCCGGTCGCCCACGACGATGACGTGATCCAGCGGTGCGAGTTCGCGCGCCTCCTCGGCCAGGTCCAGGAGCGTCTCGTCGACGATGAGGACTCGGCTGCCCGCGTCGTTGAGGATGAACGCGACGTCGCGGGCGCTCAACCTCGTGTTGACCGTGTGCAGCACCGCCCCGACCAGGGGCACGCCGAAGTACGCCTCGAGATGCTCGATGGAGTTCCAGCACAGCGTCGCCACCGGCTCGCCCTGGCGCACCCCCAGCGCCGTCAGCGCCGCCCCGAGACGCCGCGCCCGCGACAGCGTCTCGGCCCAGGTCGACCGCCTGGCCTGCCCGTCGGCGCCATATCCCACGATGGCTCGACTTCCCGCCAACGACTCGGCGCGCCGCGCGATCGCGTCAATGCCGAGTTGATAGTCCATCGTCAGGCCGTCCACGACCCACGCCCCTCGCGCATCACGTGCCCGTGCCGTGCCGCCTGGCCACGAGCCGCACGGCCGCGCTCCTGGCCAAAGCCGCCACGCCCCCGGGTGGCAAGGGGTAACGCCGTCACCAGACGCTCTTCCCGCCGTCGACCACGATGACCTGTCCGGTTACGTAGTCCGACGCGGCTGACGCCAGGAAGAGCACCGCGCCCTTGATGTCGTCCGCTCCGCCGTAGCGGCGGAGCGGTACGCCGTCGAGGATCTGCTCGCCGGCCTTGTCCAGGGTGTAGCTAGACATCGCGGTCGGGAACCAGCCAGGGGCCACCGCGTTGACGTTGACCCCGCGACCGCCCCACTGACAGGCCAGGTCACGGGTGAGCGCGACCACCCCGCCCTTCGACGCCGAATAGGCGGCCGCCTGCCGAATCGACGGCGGGGCGCCGCGCAGCGCCGCCACCGAGGCGACATTCACGATCTTGCCGCCGCCGCGCTCCAGCATCACGCGTCCCGCGGCCTGCGTTACCAGGAAGGTGCCGGTCAGATTGACGTCGATGACCTTCCGCCAGCCGGCGAGCGGCTGCTCCTCGGCCGGGGCACCCCATGTCGCCCCGGCGTTGTTGACGAGGATGTCGATGCCGCCGAAGCGCTCGACGACCGTGGCGATCAGGCCGGTCACGTCGTCGGGATCGGCGACGTTGCAGCTCAGCCCCAGGGACTTGACGCCCAGATCGGCGATCTGAGACGCGGTCTGCTCGCAGCGCGCGCCGTCGCGCGCGCAGACGACGATGTTCGCGCCGGCTTCGGCCAGCGCCGTCGCCATGTGCGTCCCGATTCCCGTGGCGCCGCCGGTGACGACCGCCGTTCGACCTGAAAGATCAAACAGCCGCATGACGCCGCGGACTCTCGTCATTTCAGGCCCTTCTCATTGTTGCCCGCGCTCGCTCTGCCACGCTCCGCTGAGCACTCGGCCCGCTCGTAGCCCCGGGAAGTGGCAGCCGACCGCGAGACCTCCGTTCTGATCAAGTTCGCGGAGATATGCCTCGCGAGTACGCTTGGCCGCGACCGGGTCGACGTCGCTGGAGGCCGCCCAGTCCGTGTCGGTCAGCTGCGCCGGGCAATAGATCGCGTCACCGAACAGGATCGCCCGGTCGCCGTCGGCCTCCAGCACGTAGAGCGAGTGCCCGGGCGTGTGACCGGGACCGCCGACCAGCCGGACGCCGGGCGCGATGGTGACGTCCTCGTCCACCAGGGTCACCCGCCCCTGCTCGGCCATCGTGACGAGCGCCTGCCGGACATGTGCGGCGGATGCCTTCAGCCGGTCGGACACGACGAAGTAGTCCCAGTCGGCGCGGCCGAGGACGACCTGCGCGTTCCGGAACAGGGGCTCGCCATGCTGATCGGCGATCCATCCGGTGTGGTCGGCGTGTAGGTGGCTAAGCGCCACCACGTCGATGTCGTCGAACGAGAAGCCGAAATGGCGCAGGTGCGCCGGCAGCTGGCCACCGATCATCGCGCCCGAGCCTCCGATGCGCGGACCGTATCCTGCGTCGATCAGCACGTTCTTCTCACCTGGCCACAGGAAACAGCCGATCGGCATCCGGGCCGGTGAGATCCCGCTGGCCACCAAATCGTCGTGCAACGCCGTCGGGTTGTCGGGCGTCCCGAGAAAGCGGGGAACAGTCTCCAGCGAGAAGAACCCGTCCGACATCCCGAGAAGCGTCCGCGTGCCCACCGGGAGCCGCATCGTGGCGAGCGTCGTGAACGGGTCGCCGCCGAGCGGATGGTGGGCGAGCGGCTGCGGATGCGCGTGCTGGCCGACGTGGTCCGACTCGCTGGAGTCCCCGTCGCGCGCGTCGCCGGCGTGTCGGTTCACGCCGCGCCCACCAGCCGAGCACTCCCTGGGCTACTCAAGTGCGATCTGGATGTTCTTGTGGTGTACGAACTCCTCGATGCCGGCACGTCCGCCCTCCCGGCCGAATCCGCTAGCCTTCGTCCCCCCGAACGGCGCGCTGGCACTCATCTGGGGGAACGCGTTCACGCTGATGTAGCCGGCGTCCAGCCGGTCGGCGACCCGATGGGCCCGGATCAGGTCCCGCGTGTGCACGTAGCCGGCCAGGCCATAGCTCGAATCGTTGGCCAGCGCGACGGCTTCGTCCTCGGTGGCGAACGGGGTCACGGCCAGCACCGGGCCGAAGACCTCCTCGCGCGCCAGGCGGCTGTCGTTCGCCACGTCCGCGAACACGGTGGGCGCCACGAAGTTGCCGGCGGGCAGCCTGTCGGCCACGGCATCGGCGCCGGCGACCACACGGGCCGTCTGCCTCGCCTCGTCGACATACGTCCCGATCCGACGCACCGCGGCCGCGCTGATCACCGGGCCCATGACCGTCTCCGGGTCCAGCGGGTCGCCCATCCGCGCCCCTTCGGCGACCGCCTTGACCCGGCCGATGACGTCCTCGTACACGGATTCCTGCACAAGCAGGCGCGTCGGGAACAGGCAGCCCTGACCCGCCCCCAGCACGGTGCTCATCAACGCCGCCATCTGGCTTGCCCGGTCGAGATCGGCGTCCTCGAACACAAGATTGGCCGACTTCCCGCCCAGCTCCAGGCAGACTGGAGTGAGTGACTCTGCGGCCAGGCCCATCACCTTCCGGGCGGTGCCCGGCCCGCCGGTGAAGGACACCTTGGCCACGTCGGGGTGTCTGATGATGGCCTTGGCGGTATCCGCGTCACCAGTAATGATGTTGACAACGCCGTCCGGGATGCCCGCCTCGGTGAGGAGCTGGGCGAAACGCATGAGGGCGAACGGTCCGAGCTCGGGAGACTTGAGCACGACCGTGTTGCCCGCGGCAAGTGCCGGCGCGAGCTTCATCGCCGCATTGATGACAGGTCCGTTCCAGGTCACCAACGCCCCGATGACGCCATACGGCTCGTACCTGACGTAGTCCAGCGCCTCTCGTGGATACGTCGCGACCAGCTCACCGGCGAACTTGTCGCACCATCCGGCGTAGTACTCGAAGTAGTCGATCGCCTGCGCGAGACGGCTCGTGGCCAGGGGCGTTCCGGTCTCGAGCGCGCTGATCTGCTTGAGCTCGGACTCGTGCTCACGAAGAGTGGCGGCGACCTGGCCGAGGATCGCCCGGCGTCGGTCCGCGGGTGACCGCCGCCACGCCGGAAACGCCAGCCGCGCCGCGCGAACCGCCCGATCGACCTCGGGCGACCCGGCCACGGGAAACTCGGCGAGCTTCTGCCCGGTCGTCGGATCGACGCGTTCGAGGGTTCCACCCGCGCCGGTCGAGACTACCTCGCCACCGATGTAGAGGCCGATGTCCGGAAGCACCTTCACGGCGAGCGCACTGTGGTCCTCGACGTTCCTCACCGCTCTGCCTCCTTTTGTTTGCGGAAAGCGCGCGAATCTATGACCGGCCGCTAACCCATCGTCAGAACTTCAGCACGCCGTCCTCGACGACCAGCTCACCGTCGATGCGGATGGTGACGTTCGGAACGAGACCGTCCAGATGAAGGTCACAGACCACGTTGCCGCCGTAGCCATTCGCGCTGTCGCCCATCGCGATGTGTGCCGTGCCGCGCCGCTTCTTGGCTTCGGTGATGTCGTCCACCAACCGAGCTCCGGGGTTGATCCCGATACCGAGCTCGCCGATGTTGAGGGCGTTGGGGACACCCTCGATGATGCGGCGCAGGTGTTCGGCTTCCACCCCGCCCTTGATCTCAGCGACCTCGCCCTTGCTCACGGTCCACAGGATCGGCTCGGCCACTCCCCCGACGTCGGTCATGGCCACCTCGACGACCACCTGGCCCTCGGCCGTGCCCTCAACCGGCGGCAGGGACACCTCCCCGCCCGGCCAGGCCATCGTCTCGCAGGGGTTCTCCGCGATTCCGGACAGCCATCCGACCGCCTTGCGGTCCGCGATCGACATGGTGATGTCGGTACCGTTCGGCGCGGTCACGCGCGCCGTCGACCCCTCGGTGAGGATCTTGCGTAGCTTCGCGGCCGGCTGCCGAAGCTCGATGAAGTCGTACTGCATAGCGCCGTCCGACCAGCCCGACTCATGGGGTGGCGAGTTCAGCGCTCCCCGGACCCCGGCCTCCTGGGCCAACGGCTTGAGACTCGAGTGGTAAGGCGACCTGCTGCATGCGCTGATGACGACGTTCGCCGCCACCACGGCGTCAAGCACGGACTTCGGCAAGTCCTCACCGCTGGTGCGCCGCGGAGCGATGGTGATGACGATCGGCTCGGCGCCCGCCGCCAGGGTCGCCTCACTGAGCGCGATCGGGATCGACGGCGAGGTGACGGTGTCCACGAGGATGACCACCTGCTCCCCAGGCGTGACCGCCAGGTATTTCTGAATCGCTCGCCGGGCTACCGCGCCGATGCGTTCCTGCGGTGTCATCCTGTTCCTCCGCGCTTCTTTTGCATCCTGCATTCAGGACGTAGGTCTACCGCTGGCTGTCGGTCGAGCCCGGCAGTCGTCCGCGTTGGTGCGGACGGCGACTCAGATCTCCAGGGTCAGTGACTCGGTGGCTGCCCGTGACACGCAGATCATCATGACCTGGTTGCCGGCTCGCTCGTCGTCCTCCAGCACCGAATCGTGGTGCTCGGCCACGCCGGCGACGATCCGGGTCTCACACGTGCCGCAGATGCCCTCTTCGCACGAGGTGAGGACCTCGACACCGGCATCCTCCAGCGCCTCGACGATGGTCTTGTCGGCAGGCACCTGGATCGTGACACCGGATGTCCGGGCGATGAGCTGAAACGGACGGCGCCGCGTCGGATCAGCGAGCGCGTCGGGGTTCGCGCTGAACCGCTCGACGTGCAGGGCGATGTCCGCCCGCGCCGCGCAGACCTCCTCGAGCCGGTTGAGCAGACCGGTCGGTCCACAGGCATAGATCGACGTGCCGGCGGGGCTCTCAGCGACGATCCTCTCGAGGTCGAGCTGGCCGAAGACGTCCTCGGGCTGCAGGCGCACCTGCTCCCCGTAACGCGCGAGCTCGTCGACGAACGACATACGTTCGGCCGCGCGGCCGCCGTAGACGAGTCGCCATGGCTTGCCCGCACTGTGCGCGGCCGCGACCATCGGCAACAGCGGCGTGATCCCGATGCCGCCCGCGACGAAGACGTACTCGTCCGCGGGGCGCAGCTCGAAGTGGTTGCGCGGGCCCCGGACCGCCACGGGAAGCCCGGCGCGCGCCGTGTCGTGGACGAGCTGCGAGCCGCCCCTGCCGTTCGGCTCTCTGAGCACCGCGATCCGCCACCGGCTCAGGTCGGCGGGGTCGCCGCACAGCGAGTACTGGCGGACGAAGGAGCCGATCTCGACGTCGATGTGTGCGCCAGGGCTCCACGCGGGCAGCTCGTGCCCGGACGGATCGACGAGCGTCAGCGCGATCACGTCGGTCGCCACGGCCCGGACCTCGGCGATCTCGAGGGTGAGCTCCCGCTCGCCTCCGGACGCCGGGTCGACCGCGACGGACACCGACGTGCCGACGGCGTCGGCGGTTGAGTCAGCAAGCATGGTTGCTCTCCTGAGGGCAGTGCGGTCGATCAGTTACCCGTACGCTGGTGCAATGCCGTGAGCGGTGGAACTCGGGACCTCGGGGAGGTCGACGGCGAGCCGTCGCTCCGGCTCGCGGCAGGGGACACGACATCGGCGAGTCACCGGAGGCTCGGACCGGCGACTCCAGGAAGCGCCGTGCCCGTGCCAAGCCGAGCACCTCCAGAGCGGGAATCACGGCTCGGAGGCAGCCGTGTACGTCCAGAACTCCGCCGACGTCGCGACGCGACAGGATGAGCGCAACGCGTCGATCGTCTGGGCGTGCACCTGCGGCGTCAGGTCGACGCAGCAGTCCTCCAGCACGCTCACCCGGTAGCCGAGCGCCAGGCCCTCCTCCGCCGTGGCCCGGACGACGTACTGCGTCGCGATGCCGACCAGGACGATCTCCTCGACCCCGGCACGCTCCAGTTCGGCCTGGAGCTGACCGCCGGCGAAGGCACCGATGCCGTCCTTCAGGGCGAGGGGCTCGCCCGGGCCCGGCACTCCGATCAACGGGTCCGGCGAGGCGTCCCGCTCGGCCGCGTCGCGTCCGGACATCAGGCGGATGAAGTCGGGGCTGGGCAGCACCCACACCACCGTGTCGGCCGCCGAGCGCGCCGCGGCCAGCGCGTGCCGCAGCGGCTCGACCACGTCATCGAGGACCGACGGTGGCGAGATCAGCTGCCCGAAGGAGCCGTCCGGCCGCGTGGTCTGGCTACTCAGATCGAGCATGAGCAGCGCCCTGGATCTGGCCACCGTCAGTCGTCCTCCACGTGAGTGCCTGCGTCGTTCCCAGCCGCCCGGTCAGAACCGGAACAGGTCGCGGGCGTTCAGCTCGACGATGCGGTGCACATCGTCATCCGGTATGTCGGTCACGGCCTCCGCGAGGAACTTGCGGCTGTTCGGCCACTCCGAGTCGTTGTGCGGGTAGTCGGACTCCCACATCAGCTTGTCGAGGCCGATCGCATGCCGGTTCTCGATCGCGGTGCGGTCGCTGATGAAGCAGGTCCAGAAGTGGCGGCGGAACAGGTCGCTCGGGGAGATGCTGCGATCCACTCCGACGCGCGTCCTGGCCCAGGTGTAGTCCATGCGCTCGAGCAGGTAGGGCACCCAGCCCGACCCGCCCTCGGACAGCGCGATGCGCACCTGCGGGTACCGATGCAGCAGGCCGGAGAAGGTGAGGTCAGCGAGCGAGGCCATCGAGTTCAGCCCGCACAGCGAGATGGGGACGGCGTCGGAGTGCGCCTCGCTCTCCGGCGACGGGGTCGTCAGTTTGCCGGACGTGCCGACGTGCATGCACAACACCAGTCCGGTCTCGGCCGCCGCCTCGAACACGGGGTTCCAGTAGTCCGTCCAGAAGGACGGCAGGCCGAGCGGGGAGGGTGTCTCGATCATGGTCACCGCGCGAGCGCCCTTGGCCGCGCACCTGCGCATCTCCGCGGCCGCCGCCACCGGGTCCCACAACTGGATGCAGATCATCGGGATGAACCGATCCGGCGCGGCGGCGCACCACTCATCGATCATCCAGTCGTTGTAGGCCTGGATGCACAGGGAGGCCAGGACCGGGTCCTTGTGGTTGAGGAACCGCGTGCCGGCGAAGCGGGGGAAGGTGGGAAAGACGAGCTGCGCCCACACACCGTCCTCGTCCATCGCACGTAGTCGCGCGTGGACGTCGTACGCACCGGGCACCATGTCGTCGTAGTGGCGCGCGTAGAGATCCTCACCGGTTCCGTCGGTGCGGAAGATCCGGGTCGCCGGGCTGCCCAGCAGGTTGATGCTGTAGAGGTTGTCCTCGTATCGCCAGGCCTGCGTGTGGCCCGGCTGGTCGACGATTGTCGGACCCGCCTCGCGGTACGCGGCAGGAAGCCGGTCAACCCAGACCCCGGGTGGCTCGACGACGTGGTCATCGACCGAGATCAGTTTGAAGTCATCTCGCAACACAGGAACGCTCCTCCTCGTGACAACGCCCGAGCGCCCGGAATTCGGGTATGTCAGATCTCGTCGTCCAGGTCGATGTCCAGTACAAGTGTCTGATATGCCTTGCCGTGGGGGTCCAGGGTGAGCCCGAGACCGACGCCGCCGCGCAGCGCGCGGGTCATCACGAAGTTGACCACGTGGATATTCGGGTACTCGTACCGGGTGATCTCACCCTGCACGAGAGGCCCAAAGCGCTTCTTGATCCGGTCGATGGTCAGATGTGTCCGGAGATACTCCCAGTCATCGGCATCGTAGGGCCAGACCGCGACGTTGCTGGTGTCCGTCTTGTCGCCAGAACGAGCCATGGCGATGTCGTAGACCCTCGTCGACATCTTTTCATCCTTCGCTGATCGCCGGTTCAGTCAACGCTCCGTGGTACGAGCGAGGCTCCAGAAATTCCCGATACCCGAACTCGCCGTACTCACGGCCCAGTCCGGACATCTTCAGGCCGCCGGACGGGGCGCCCGCGCCGCCGCCCGCGCCGTTCACGGTGATGGATCCGACCTGGACACGTCGAGCGAGCTCGACGCAACGATCATGATCGGCACCCCAGACCGCACCGTTCAGGCCGTACTGGGTGTCGTTGGCCAGCTCGACGGCGTGATCGTCGTCGTCGGCCTCCATCACGACGAGGACCGGGCCGAAGATCTCCTCCTGGGCGAGCCGCGACGTGGGGTCGACCGAAGAGAAGATCGTCGGCGTGACGTAGTACCCGGTCTCGTGGCCGGCGGGCGGTTCGCTACCGCCGACGAGCAGGTTGAGCCCACTGGAGATGCCGAGCTCGATGTAGCTTCGCACCCGGTCGCGCTGGGTCGCGGACACCAGCGGGCCGACCTCGGTCGCCGGGTCGAACGGGTCTCCGACCGGAAACCTCGACAGACCCTCCAGCAGCTCGCGCTCGACGTCCGCCCGGCGCGTCCGCGGAACGATGAGCCTGGTGACCGCCCCGCACGCCTGCCCCGAGTTGTGCAGGTACCGCTCCAGCGCATGCTCGACGGCGGCGGACACGACCTGCGGGGTGGCGTCGGCGAGGATGACCGACGCGCCCTTTCCGCCCAGTTCCAGGACGGTCTTCTTCATGCCTCGGGCCGCCAGCTCGGCGACACGTACTCCGGCGCGGGTGGACCCGGTCAGGCTCACGACCGCCACGTCGGGATGCGTCGTCAGAGTCTCGCCGATCTCCGGTCCGGTTCCGGACACCAGGTTGAAGACACCGGAGGGCAGGCCCGCCTCCCGCGTCGCCTCGGCCAGCACATAGGCGTCCAGCGGGGCGATCTCGCTCGGCTTGACGACCACCGTGCATCCGGCGGCCATCGCGTACGCCACCTTCTTGGCGATCTGGTTGAGCGGGAAGTTCCAGGGCGTGATGCACGCGACCACGCCGGCCGGCTCGAAGCGCACTACGGTCCGATCGAAGCGCTGCTCGTGGTGGAATGCGCGTGCGGTGTCGGCGGCGAGCCGGAACAGGCGGATCGGCAGGCCCACCTGCAGGGTGCGGCACAGCCCGGACGGAGTGCCGACCTCCCGTGTGATGATCTCGCGAAGTTCGTCCGATCGCAGAGCGAGCTGGTGCGAGATCGCTTCGAGATACCCGGCGCGCCGGTCGACACCCAACGCCGCCCACGACGGCAGAGCCTGTGCCGCGGCCTGCACGGCCTCGTCCGCCTGCTTGGCCGTGGACAGGCGCACCCGTCCGAAGGGCAGCTCGGTGGTCGAGTCGACGACCTCGACGTCCGCGCCGTCGGCCTCGTGCCACTCCCCGCCGATGAATGCTGAATCTCGCTCGATCACGCGCCGCCTGCCATCACTCGTCCGACGGGAATGTCCCGAAACGGAATGCCCCTGTCGGCCGCGGGCTCGCGCGGCAGTCCCAGGATCCGTTCGGCCACGATCGTGCGCTGGATCTCGTCTGTCCCCCCGGCGATGCTCGTCGACGGAGAGGCCAGGTAAGCACCCGCGACGGTCCGGCCAAGGCTGTCGTCGGGTCGATACGCGATCGACCGGTTACCCAGCAGGTCCATCCGCGCCACAGCCACCCGTTTCTGCAGCTGTGTGTTCACCAGCTTCGCGACCGAGCCCTCGGACCCCGGCGCGACGCCACGCTCGCGCGCGGCGCGCACTCTTGCCTGCAACTGCTGTAGCACCAGGTCAAGGGTGTACAGATCGACCAGCTCATGGCGAAGGCAGGGGTCCTCGACCGGACCGAGAAGCTTGACCAGGCTCAGCAAGGGCGCGACCACGCTCGAATTGCCCTGTCGCCCTCCGGAGACCGCCACCCGCTCGTTGGACAAGGTGGTTCGCGCGACCGTCCATCCTTCGTTCTCCGCGCCGACGAGGGCCGTCGGCGGCAGCGGGACGTCGGTCAGGAAGACCTCGTTGAAGTTCGTACCGCCATCCATCTGCCGCAGTGGCCGCACCTCGACGCCCGGTGCATCCATCGGAACGATGAACATCGACAGGCCCTGATGCTTGGGCACGTCGAAGTTCGTGCGAGCCAGCATGAGTCCGAACTGCGCATGGTGCGCGACCGACGACCACACCTTCTGGCCGTTGACGATCCAGCCGTCCTCGCACCGTTCGACGCGGGTCCGCACTGCCGCGATGTCAGAGCCGGCGGCGGGTTCGGAAAACAGCTGACACCAGATCTCCTCGCCTCGCAGCATCGGCGGGATATAGCGAGTGCGTTGCCATTCGGTGCCGTGGGCGAGGATCGTCGGCCCACACATTCCGAGCCCGATCCCGACCACTCGGGAGGTCACCTCGAACTCGGCCGCGACCGCGCTGAAGATCTGCTGGTGGCGCGCCCCAAGGCCCTGGCCGCCATACCGGGTGGGCCAGGTCAGCCCCGCCAGACGGGCGTCGAACAGCGCGGCCTGGAACTCCTTGACCGCGCGGACGAGCTCGGGCCCGGACTCGTGGACGCCGCCCATCACGACACCGTCCGAGTCCGGGGCGACGGCACGCCGCGTCGCGTGACGTTCCAGGAACGAGCGCACCCGGGCCTCGAACTGCTCCAGAGTCTCGTCGCTAGCCTGCGCCTGCGGCTCCACTACTGCGTTTACTTGCTCGGCTGCGGCTGACACGTCATCACCATACCAGAATCCTGGATCCAGCACTGCCTCATCGCGCACCCACCTCCGAGAGGACGACCGTCCGCTATGCGGGAACCGAGCCTTGCTCGCGGTCGCCCGAGGCGTCCTCCCCGGTGGTGGACAGGTAGGCGGACTCGATCTCCTCAAGACGGTCGCCGATGTCCGCCGTGGCTCCTTCGAGGACCACCCGTCCACGGGACAGGACGTACACACGGTCGGCCACCTTGATCGCCTGGCGGACGTGCTGCTCGACGATGAGCACGGCGGCGCCCTTGTCCGCGGCGGTTCGTACCGCTTGCAGTAGCGACGTCACGATGAGCGGAGCCAGACCCAGCGAGAGCTCGTCGGCGAGCAGGACGGCGGGGCCGCCGGCGACGGCCCGCGCGAGCGAGAGGTACTGCTGCTCGCCGCCGGACAACAAGCCGGCGGGGCGTGACAGCAGCGGCTTCAGCGCCGGGACCACCTCGAGCGCGCGCTCGACGCTCCCCCGGCCGAGCCGGAGGTTGTCGTGCGTCGACAGCGACGAGAACACCGACCGCCCCTCCGGGACGAAGGCCAAGCCGCCCCGTGACCGGGCCGCGAGGCTGGGAGCCGCCGGGCGCCCCGCGAGCCAGACCTGTCCGCTGCTGAGCGGCATCGCGCCGGCGAGCGTCTTGAGCAGCGTGGACTTGCCGGCGCCGTTCGGGCCCAGGACCGCGACGACCTCGCCGGCGCGGACCGAGAGGGACACGTCGTGCAGCACCGGGACCGCCCCGTACCCCGCGCACAGGTCCTGCGCGTGGAGGGCCGTGTCCGCGGCGTCCGGGGGTACCACCGGCGCCGGCTTCCGCTTGACGGTCAACGTACCGATCATGAGGACACCGTCGCCTTCGAGTCGACTTCCGCCACCGCCGGGTCCGCCTCCGCGGCACCCAGATATGCCTCGATCACCGCCGGGTCCCGCCGTATGTCGGCCGGCGAGCCGTGAGCGATCACGCGCCCGAAGTCGAGCACCACGATCTCGTCGCAGGCACGCATGACGAGGTCCACGTCGTGCTCGACCAGCAGGACGCCGATGTCGCGCGCGGCGAGCCTGCGGATCAGCTCGACGAGTTCGACACGCTCCCGGTCGCTGAGCCCGGCCGCGGGCTCGTCGAGCAGCAGGAACGAGGGCTCGGCCGCGATCGCGCGCGCGATGGCGACCAGCCGGCGCCTTCCGTAGGGAAGTTCCGAAGGAAGCCGGTCAAGGTCCGCCGCCAGGTCGAACTCCTCGATCGCTTCACGGGCGACGCTGGGCAGACGCGCGACGCCCGGCATGAACAGGTCGCTGACGTAGCGGCCGAACGCCGGCCGTTCGGTCGCGATGAGGAGGTTCTCGAGGACCGTCAGGTCCTCGAACAGTTCGAGCGCCTGGAAGGAACGGGCGACCCCAAGGCGCGACCGGCGCCGTGGTGACATGCGCGTGAGGGGCGCGCCGTCGATGCTGACCGAGCCCGCGGTCGGGGCGATGAAGCCCGAGACCGCGTCGATCAGCGTTGTCTTGCCGGCACCGTTCGGGCCGATCAGGCCGAGCACCCTGCCCGCCGTGATCTTCAGGCTCACGTTGTCGAGCGCCCTGACGGAGCCGAAGGTGATCGCCACATCGCGTACTTCCAGCTCGGCGCCGGCCGTCGGCGGGTGCGTGGCCGCCGACGAGCGCGCGAGCACCTTCTGGCTCGGGCTCATGTGCTGTCGTTGCGGCAGAACCTTCTTCACTTGGCGGCCGATAAACCGGACGCCCTCACCGGCATGCGTCACCATTCCACCGGGCGACCGGATCAGCACTCGGATGAGGATGATACCGCTGATCAGCGGCAGGTACTTCTGGAATCCATCGCCGAAGGCGAGGACACCGATGTTGGTGCCGAGGCTCGCTGGCTGAAGGGTCGCGCCGAACAATGGGCCGATGACAAAGCCGATGCCACCGACGACTGCTTCCGCCACGAGGGAGATGGAACCGAAGGCGATGTAGTCGGAGTACACGATGCTCGGGCTACGGAAGGCCAGCATCACACCCCCGATGGCGGCGATCACCGAGCCCACGACGAAGGCGTACAGCTTGGTGGCCACGATGTTGACGCCGAGTGACATCGCGGCGCGCTCGTTCGCGCGGGTAGCCAGGAGCTGCCGCCCGATTCGGCCACGGCGGAGGTTGGCCACCGCGAGAGCGACCAGCGTGAAAATCGCGATCGTGACGACGACGTACGTCCGGGGGTAGAGGATCGCGTTGATGTCGAGCCCGAAGATGTGCGGATCGCCGATCGACGTGCCGTCCCCGCCACCGGTCCAGTCTCTGTTGTTGAAGACCAGAGCCTCGATGGCGGCGCTGAGGCCCAGGGTCGCGACGGCGAGTTGCGAGCCCCGGGTTCTTACCGCGGGCAGGCCCACGACGATGCCGATCGGGATGGCGACCAGAATGCCGCACAGCAGCGCGAGTAGGAACGGCATGTTCTGTGTGGCGACCAGGCGCCCGGCGACGAACGCACCGAGGCCGGCGAGCGCGAACTGGGCCAGCGAGAGCTGGCCCGCGTAGCCGGTGACCACGATGAACGACAACAGCACGATGCCGACCGCGACGGTCACGCCCATGCCGTTGACCCAGTCCAGCGGGAGGAGCGCCAGCAGCAGCATCGAGCCGCCGAGCGCGGCGACCAGCCCGCCCCAGGACACGTTGCCGTGCCCGACCGCGGGCAGCCGCGACCGCTCGTGGGAGCGGCCCGGAATGGTCTTGCCGCGTAGCGCGAGCACGAGAATGATCACCAGGAACGGCGCCGCGGCGGACCATCCCGGGGCCGTGACGTACCAGCTCATCTCCGACTCGAGGATGCCGATGAGGATCGCGGCGGCCAGCGTGATCGGGAAGGACACCATCGAGCCGATGACCGCCGCCGCCAGCGCCGGGATGAGCAGGTTGGTCAGCTGCGTGACCGACAGTCCGGTGATCGGGGCAAGCAGGATGCCCGCCAGCGCCGACAGGGCGGACGCGATGCCCCAGTTCCAGGCCGCCACCATGTTCGCGGAACGACCGAGCGACTCGCTGACCATGACGTCGTCGGCCACGGCCGTGGTGGCGATCCCGAACTTCGTCCATCGGTACACCGCGGTCAGGCCGAAGATCAGGGCCAGCACGATACCAAAGATGATCACGCGGTCCTCGCCGATCCGCAGCCCCCACAGGTGCAGCGTGCCGGTCGGCACCGAGGACTGCATGGCCTCGGCCTGCGACGGATACCGGAGCTCGAGCGCGGACTGAAGGCTGACCAGTACGGCGATCGTCGCGAGCAGGCGGACCAGTGGCGACGCGTTCTGTAGGCGCCTGAGGAGGATCGCCTGGATCAGGAAACCGACTAACGCACTGACTAACAAGCTCGGCACGATGGCCGCCGCGAAGCTCCAGCCGTGGCGGTCGTGAAGCTCCCAGAACGTGTAGACGCCGACCATGCCGATGGCACCCATGGCGAAGTTGATCACTCCGCTCACCCGGTGCACGATGACGATGCCGAGCGCTACCAGGGCGTACAGCGCCCCGAGGCCCAGGCCAAGAACCGCGAATTCGATGAAGGTACGCATTGCGATAGATGCCCCCGGGACTGTCGGAGTCGTGGTCGGCTCCCGCTGCCGCGGTGGACACGGGGGCAATTTTGCATCCTGGACACAGGCTTTCGGTGACTGTAGTAGCGGCCCGATCCGCGGTCAAGGATCTACTCCGGGCCTCGCAGCAGCAGCCTGAGCGCCACTACTCCATCCCGAATCCTGGACTCAGGCTGCCGTCGCTGCTACCGTTCGCCAACCCGGCAGGCGCTCCACCGCCGGTCTCTGGCGCCGTCAGCGGATTGCGCCTTCACAACCCAGCACCGGACATCGAGCGGGAGGGCCTCGTGGCCAGGAATATGACACGCAGTGCCAGGGACAGTGGTCCAGTTCGAACGCCGCGGTGGCGACGCTTGCCGATCTTCACCGCCACGGCGGTCGCCGCGGTCACCGCGGTCGCCGCGTGTTCGTCGGGCGGCTCGTCGGACAGCTCGGGCGACTCCAAGTCGCCCATCAAGATCATGGTCATCAGCACGCTCCAGTCCGCGGCGTTCGGCTTCCCCGAGGCCGTCGACGGCGCGGAGGCGGCGGCTGCCAAGATCAACGCAGCTGGCGGGGTCGACGGTCACCAGATCGAGATCTCGTCCTGCAATGACCAGTTCGACCCGAACACCGCGTCCGCATGTGCCCAGAAGGCGGTCAGCGAGAAGTTAGCTGGCGTCGTCACCGGGTACACGTCCTACGGCAACAAGATCCTTCCGGTTCTTGCGGCCGCGAAGATCCCGTTCGTCGGGCTCATTCCGGCGACCGACACCGAGTGGAAGAGCTCGCTCGCGTTCCCGTTCGGCGCGGGTAGCACGGGCAACTTCACGGGTGTCACGATCAAGCTGTACGAGCAGGGGTGCAAGAAGCTGGGCTCGATCGCCAGCGTGGCCGCCGCCTCGATTGACACCGGTAAGAGCGTGGAGAACGCGTTCAAGCACCTCGGTGGTGAGGTCGTCTACACGGCCACGATTCCTCCGACCGCGGCTGATGTCTCGCCACAGGTGGCGGCCCTGGTGAAGTCCGGCGCCGAGTGCGTCGTCACGACGATCCCGCCGGCGGTGGAGCTGAGCTTCATCAAGGCCGCCTACGCCGCGGCCCCTGACATGCCGATCGGCCTGGCCGGCATCGACGACGAAGTGGCCGCGAAGGTCGGCCCTGCGGGCAAGAACATCGTGAAGGGCGACACGGCCTACCCGGCCACGTCCAACGAGCTGAAGCCCTTCGTCGAGGCGCTGCACGCGTTCAACGCGTCCGCCGCCGTCTCGTCCTGGTCGCTGAACGCCTACGACGGCGTCGAGGTCATCGCGCAGGCCGCGAAGGGCCTGGACAAGGTGGACGCCGCCTCGATCACCGCGGCCCTCAGCAAGTCGACCTCGGTGAAGGTGACCGGTTACCCGGAGCCGATCGACTTCTCGAAGCCGCAGCCGGTCAAGGGCCTGCCGCGGCTGTTCAACCCGAACGTCGTGGTGTCGCACTTCGACGGCAAGCACTTTATTGCCTTCCCCAAGCCTGTGAACGTCCTCAGTGCCCTGCAGGCGGTCCGCGGAACGGCCTGATCTTTCCGCGGTAGGCCAGCCATCACCGGCGTCCGCGCCGCGCTGACCGGCTGACCGACGACACGAGCAACGCGAAATCCTCTGAGCCGGATGTGCCGCTCGCGGCACTGGGCTCGGAGGATTTCGTCTTTCACCAGAACGCTCGCCCGCCCGTGCGCGGCGCACGAGCTGGGCCCGGGCGTCCAGGCGGCCACGCCGAAGCCGTTCAGGCGGCGCGCCCGGCGGCCAGCAGGTCCTCGCCCGGCCCTGACGCCGCCACCCCGGCCAGCGCCGCGAGCGGAGCGACCCACCGCCGGCGCCGTCGAGGACCGCATCCGGGGCCTTCGGCAACCGTTCGTTCGCCTCACCGGACCCGCGCCCCGCCGCGGCTCGGTCTATCGACCGACCGATGGGCTCTCCGGCGGAGAGCAGAAAAAGTGGCCCGGCCATGCGGCCGGGCCACCTCGAAAATTCAAAGAAATTCAGCTGTCGGCCGCGATCCAGTGCTCTTTCCGCGCCAGCCAGGCACAGCACCCGGGCCGCGTCAGGCGATGTTCCACTGCCCGCCGAAGCAGGTCATCACCGTTCCGGTATAGAAGCTCGCACGGGGCGAGGCGAGGAAGCCGCAGGCGTACGCCGCGTCCTCGGGCCTGCCCAGACGGCCGACGGGGATCCGGGGAATCGACGCACGCCGGCCCCCCTCATCAGGCGCGTCCCTGGTGGTGACGTGTGGGTGCGACCGCTCGTTGTGCTCCGTGTCCATTGCACCGGGCGCGAGATCGTTGACCGTGATTCCGTACGGGCCGAGCTCGATCGCGAGGCATTTGGTCAGCGCGCGCAGGCCCGCCTTCGCCGCGACGTTGTGCGGACGGTTGGCGACGCCGATGAAGGCGTCCGGCCCCGTAATGTGGATGATGCGGCCCCACCGCTTCTCCATCATTTTCGGCGTGAACGTCTTGGCCAGCCTGAACGAGGCGTTGAGCTGAATGTCGAGGATTCGCAGCCAGTCCTCGACAGTAGTGTCGAAGAATGACTGGAACGGGCGTAGCGCGGCGTTGCTCACGTAGATATCGACTGACCCGAACTCAGCTTCAGCGGCATCCTTGAGCGCGTCGATGGACTCCTGCCGCGAGATGTCGCCCAACTGCACGATTGCCTTCGCGCCGAGTTCACGGGCGAGCTTCGCCGTCGTCTCGGCCTCCTCGCGATTGGAGTTGGCGTTGACGACGACATTCGCTCCACGCGCCGCGAACTCCAGTAAGATCGCACGGCCAAGATTTCGACCCGAACCTGTCACCAACGCCGTCTTGCCCTCGAGATCCTTCTCCATGGCTATCCCTTCCTGAGCCGAGCAGCGACGGATACCTGACGTCGTGGTCGGCCGGGCGATCGCGGTGCCGTCGTCGACGGCCCCGGTGGCGCCAGGGCCGAGTGCCGCGGCACCTGACGCTTCTGTGTCCGAGAGCTGGGCCGCGCCGGTAGCGCCCGGCGGACGCCGCGGGCCCGGACGGCCTACTCGTTCGTCCGGAAATCGGGCAACGGCCGACCTGCCGCGAGCCTGGCGACCAGCCTGCAGGAGCGGACAGAGCCTGTGGCCGCGGCCCGAGCCCGGACCCGGCGGGACGACTACGGAGACGGGCCGAGCCAGCGCTGTCGCCGTTACCGGTGCCCGGCGCGGCTCCCCGCCGATCGACGAGCGACTACGCCGTCAGCCACTGATCGAACTGAATGACGTTGCGGTCGGGATCGAGGACCATGGCTGTCATGACCTCGTGGCCTTCCGCGGGCTCGGCGTTGGCCGGCCCGTCATGGATCGAGCCCGAGAACCACACGTCGAACCCGGCGGTCTTGACGGCCTCAACCAGCGCCGGCAGGTCAGGGGTGCGGAACGACAGGTGATGCACGCCGACGTCGAACAGCTCGGCGGCCTGTCCCTGCGGCGCCGGCTCGATCCGTTGGTCGAGCACGACGTAGGTGGCGCCCGGCCGGTCGTCCCAGCGAAGGTAGCAGGCCCGCCTGTTCTTCGGGCGCTCACCTCCGTTCGCTTCGGTGCGGTCGACGGTCAGCGTCATCCCGAGCACATCGCGATAGAACCGCAGCGACGCCTCCATGTCGGTGACACCGATCGCGACGTGCGAGATGCCTGTAGTAAGAGGTTCCTCCATCGTGGCACCCATCTCGTTCGATCGTCGGATCGTCAGATCTTGCGCCCGTCAGCCTGCCAGTACCGGTCACGTATCCGACGCTTATAAAGCTTCCCGTTGTCGGATCGCGGCAGCGACGCCTCGAATTCCACGCTGCGGGGCACCTTGAACTTGGCGAGCCTCTCCTGGCAGAACTCGCGAATCTCCACGGCGAGCGCTGGCGACGGCTCCAGGCCCTCGGCCAGCTGCACGACGGCCTTGACCTCCTCGCCCCACTCGGAGTTCGGAACACCGATCACCGCGACGTCGGCGACGGCCGGATGTTGCAGGAGGACCGCTTCGATCTCAGCCGGATAGATGTTGACACCCCCGGAGATGATGACGTCCGTCGATCGATCGCGCAGGAAGAGGTAACCTTCCTCGTCGACGTATCCGAGGTCCCCCGTGGTGAACATGTCACCGATGACGGCACTGGCGGTCTTGCCCGGGTCGTTGTGATACGTGAACGGTTCCCTGAGCTTCATGAAGACGCGTCCGATGGTGCCGGGCGAGACCTCATGGTCGTACTCGTCGACGATCTTGATCGCCGCGTTGGGTGACGGCCGACCGACGGTACCTGGGCGCTCGAGCCATTCCTGCGAGGTGACGCGAGTCCCGCCGCCCTCGGACGCCGCGTAGAACTCGTTCAGGATCGGTCCGAGCCACTCGATCATCGAGCGCTTGGTCTGTATCGCGCAGGGTGCGCCCGCATGGGTGATCACCCGCAACGAGGACAGATCATACGTGTCACGGATCGAAGCCGGCAGCTTCAACAACCGCTCGAACATCGTCGGCACCATCGTCGCGGAGGTCACGCGATGCCGCTGAACGACGCCGAGGAATTCTCGCGGGTCCCACTTGCCCATGAGCACCACCGTTTGACCGAGGTGCAGGGCGCCAACCGCCGCTCCCAGCGGGGCTGCGTGGTAGAGGGGACCCGACACCAACGTGACGCCGTCTTCGGCGAGCTCACGGCCGGACGATTCGAACAGGGCTTTGCTGGAACGCACGGCGAGTTCGTCGGGGTCGCCCTGGTTCCGGGGCTTGACGACACCTTTGGGACGTCCTGTTGTCCCAGAGGTGTAGTACATGCGCTGTCCCGGCTCACGATGCGCCGGCGGCGCGTCGCTGAGCCCCGCGATGAACTCGTCCGCGGCGAGGAAACCCTCGACCTCGCCCAGCGCGACTCGAACCGGCGCCCGCCGCGACACCTTCGCGGTGGCGACGGCCGTCGCCGCGGCGACGGCGTCCGGCAGGTCCGCATCGACGACCACGACCGCCGAATCGGAGTCCTCGAGCACGTACTCGATCTCGGCGGCGGTCAGGTGGAAGTTGACCGGGACGAGCCGCGCCCCGATCTGCATCGCGGCCAACACCACGACGAGATACTCGGTGCCGTTCTGCGCGACAAGGGCTACCCGGTCGTCGGGCTTGACGCCGGAGGCCTGGAGAGCGTTTGACCAGCGATTGACGCGGGCCTGAAGCCAGCCGTACGTGTACTCGACGTCATTCTTGTCGATCACCGCACGGCGGTCCGGGTCACAGCTGCCCCGCTGCCACGCGGACAGGTCGTTCGAGCCAGCAGAACCGCCCTTGGACATAATGCGCTACCTCTCAGCTGGTGAGCGGCCACCGACGACCGTTACCAGATCTTGCGAGGGCACACGGAATCCGTCGGTCAACCGATCGAGGCCGTCAGCCTACCGCGGATCCTGGATGCAGCCAATTGGTCAGGTCGGAGTGCCGAGCTTCGTATCCCAGAGAGAGCGAGCCCAGTGGGACGGGTTGTCGTCATCCCACCAGATCTTGAGATCCTCGATCCGGTCCTTGCGGATCTCCACCAGTCGACAGCCCTCCGGCCCAGCCGCCGTCGAGTACGGGACCATGGCCTTGGTGAAATACCCTTCGCCCGGTTCGAACCAGCGGCGACCCTGCCTGGCACGCCCCTCGAGGACCAACACAAGCTGGTCCATGTTGTGATGATGGCGCGGAATGACGAAGTTCGGCGCCAGCTTCATCTCGAGCATGTGCAACGAGCCGACCTGTTCACGCCTGGTAAACAGACCGCCCCGGAAGTATTCGAGGACGTCAGCGGTCTCGCGCACCACTTCCGGCACGTTGCCGTCTGGCGATTCGATATTCGGCTTGGACTGCTTCCATCCCTCGTCGACATCCAACTGAAAGTATGCGACCTTGGGAACGTCAGCACTGTCGAGGGTCATTTGAACCTCCTTGCGGCCCACGGCGGCCCTTCTCGCGCCAACCGACTGATGGCGCCGTTGCCGGCCGCCGCAAGTCCAGTATCCAGGATTCTACCCGCGAAGGGAAGAGGTACTGGTCAACGCCGCACGAGCTCGGACCGCATCGTGCGACGGATGTGTCGACGAGCGATCGTCTCGGCGTCGGAGGCCCCGCCACGGCGAATGGCCTCCAGTACCGCACGGTGATCGACTTCGCCCTCGGAGAGCAGGTTGGCGGTCACCGCCGGCTCCTCGGTTCCGAGTTCAGCGATGCGTCGCGCCAGCATCTGCGAGGTCAGCCGGACCATCGGAGCCTGGTTGATCACCAGCCGGTTCCTGGACAGCTCCACGATCCTCACATGGAACGCCGCATGCGCCGCCGCCCGCGCCGCCCCATCGCGTGGCGCGCTTGGATCGTAGGAATGCATCTCGTCGATGCGCCCGCTCAGCATCTCGTAGTCAGCGTCCGAGATACCTCGCTTGGCAGCCAGTCGAGCCGCGAGCCCGTCAATCACTTCACGGAACTGGTACAGCTCGACGATGTCGTCGTTGGTGAGCTCGACGACCTCCAGCGTCTTGTTCCCGTTCGTCACCCGCACGAAGCCCTCGTACTCAAGAATCCGAAAGGCTTCACGAAGCGGGGTGCGACTGACGCCAAGCTTTTCCGCCAGCTCGATCTGCAGCAGCGTCGTCCCTGGCTCCAAGGTGCCATCGATGATCATCGATCGCAGTCGAGCTGTCACGTCGTCCACGAGACGCGTGCGCTCGAACGTCGGGAACGCCACCCCTGGCTCGACCATGGACGACATAGTACAGCACGAATGCGGGATGCAGGTTACCTTCGGGTCCCGCAATCGCGGAGATCGCGATGCGACGGCGACCACATATGCCTGGCCGGCGGCCGCGGCGGCACATCCGACAAGCGCCGTCCGCCCCGATGGCGCGGTCCCGCCACGCGCGGCGCCTGGAGCACCCCGCTAGCCCCTCGTGCACTCGGGTGCCGGACTCCGGCGCTGGGCGACTCACGAGCCGGCCGCCGCCGATGTTGGCCGGTCTCGCGCGGCCGCGGCCTCGGTAGCGGGCCGCGCACAAGGGGCACAGGCAGGACTGCCCCGTCGGGCGTGAGCAAGACCGTACCCGACCAGAAGGCCGACGCCGGACGCTGCTCACCGGTCCCGTCGGTCGTCACCGCCCTCACTCGCCGAAGCATGCGGACCAGGTCATCGACGGCGACCACAGCCCGCACCGTCCTGGATCCTGCATCCGCGTGTTGGTAAAATCGGGTCATCGCCCGCGGCAGGCGGGCCGACGAACGAGGTGATCCGCGGTGCCCGACCCTCGCAGCCTTGGTAGAGGCGACTTACTCGCGTGCTACTACACGCTCTCCGGCGCACCAAACGGCCAGCCGGCGCGGCATTCTTTTGACGCCCGGGTGCACGCGGCCGCTCGCGCAGGATACGCCGGCATCGGAATGACCATGTTTGATCTCGATGCGTGCACTGCTGAGGGTCGCACGCTCTCGGATATGGCGCGCGTCGCCGCCGACGCAGGTGTCTCGGTCGCCGAGGTCGAGACACTGGCGATCAGCCCGACGCCGACCACCGAGGAACGCGCCGTCGCTCGACGAATGGTGGACGCCGCGCGCCAGCTGAACGCCCGGCACATCAACGTGCTTATCGACCGGCCGCCCGCTACGCCGATCGACAACGACGAGGCGGCGGCAGGTTTCGCCGAGATTTGTGATCTTGTGGCGGAGGCGGGGCTCCTCGCCGCGTTCGAGTTCATGCCGTTCAAGGCCGTGGCCACCTTGGACGTCGCGACCGAGATCGTGGTTCGCGCTGGGCGGGACAACGGCGGGCTGGTCGTCGATGCCTACCACTTCTTCCGCGGCGGATCGCGTCTCGAGGACGTCGCGCGAGTCTCCGGCGACCGCATTGTGACGCTTCAGATGTCCGACGCGCCGGGCAGCGCGCCTGACGACCTGCTCATCGAGACGCGCACCGCCCGTCTGCTGCCCGGCGCGGGCGGCCTGCAGCTCGAGGATCTCCTCAGGGCGCTTGACGCCACCGGCACCAACGCCACCGTCGGTGTGGAGTTGTTGTCCGACCCCCTCCGGGAGCTCGACGCCGACGAGGCCGCACGAGCGAGCTACACGGCGACCCGCGCCCTGGTCGACCGCGTGCGGGAGCTGGAGACGTCCGGATGACGCGGATCGAGCCGGTCGATCCGGCGGAGCTCTTCCCCAAGGTCACTTCCCGCTTCCGAGAGGGGGCCTTCTCGCTGTATGGCGGTCGGCTTCCGATGTTGTATCGGGTGCTTGGCAACTCGCCGACGTTGCTGTCGGCCTGGCTGGACGTCGCGTGGGCGCTGCGCTTCGAGTCGACGTCCCCGCGAGCGCTACGCGAGATCGCTATTCTTCTCGTCGGGCATAGGCTCGAGGCACCGTATTGCATCGGCGCGCATGTGCGTATGGCTCGGGAAGCCGGCGTATCCGCGGCCGAGATCGAGGCGGTGCCGGCCTGGTCCACGTCCGAGGTATTCAACGCACAACAGCGCGCCGTGCTCGGCCTGACCGAGGCGATGCTCGGCCAGCACGTCGGTGGCGACACGCTCTCCCTGGTCACAGACCTGTTCGGTCCCGAGCAGACCATCGAGCTCGTCCTGACGATCGCCTTCTACCAGATGGTCGCCTCGACGACGAAGACGCTGGATCTCGCGCCCGAGGGATAGTCTCGCGTGCGCTGTCTCGATCCGTTCAGCAACGATGTGACGTTGTTACCCGGCGGAAGCCAGGCCCCGGCTTCCGCCGGTGTTGCTTTCTGCCGGCAGAAGTTGGCCCGCGTGAACTGGCGTGCCGGAGAAGGCACTGGCATCAGCCAGCACGGGCCGAGCGGCTCGGCACAGACGACCCGGTCGCACAGACGACCCGGTCCGACACTTCGGGCTCATACATGACGGATCCGCCGTTTCCGGTGTGCTGGCAGCCCTTGTCACACATGGCCTGGGCGTGTCGCCACCGGAGACAGCGGATCTTCGTGACCGCCGGGCGGATACCCGAAGACGCGTCAGATGTTCCTCGCGGCGAGCCCGCCGCCGGGAGCCTCAGAACGCGATCACGGACCGGATCACCCGGCCGGCCTGCAGGTCGTCGTATGCGTCGTTGATGTCCTCCAGGCCGATCGTCTGGGACACCAGGTCGTCGAGGTTGAACCGGCCCTGGACATACAACTGCGCGTAGTGCGGAATGTCTTTCTTGAAGTTCGTGGAGCCCATGTAGACGCCGTGAACGGAGCGTTGCCGCAGAACGAGGTCGGCGAACGGGTCGATCACCAGCTCCGTTCCTGGGCGCTGCATGCCGATCATGTAGGCGACTCCGCCGCGGCGGAGCATCGACAGCGCCTGCTTCGCGGTCCCCGGCGACCCGACGACCTCGAAGGAGTGCTGCACGCCCTTGCCGCCGGTCAGGTCGAGCACCGCGTTCACGGCGTCGTCCTTCGAGGCGAGCACGGTGTCAGTGGCGCCGAACCGCCGGCTGAGCTCCAGTTTCGACTCCGCCGTGTCGATGGCGATGATCTGCGCCGCGCCGCACAGGGCGGCGCCCTGGATCGTGCTGAGCCCGACACCGCCGCACCCGATGACGGCGACTGTGTCACCGAACCGGATCTTCGCGGTGTTGATCGCGGCCCCGGCCCCGGTGATGACTCCGCAGCCGAGCAGCGCCGCCTGGACCAGGGGAACGTCGTCGTGGACCTTCACCAGGTTGGACTCGTGCACCAGCATCTGCTCGGCGAAGGCGGCGAGCCCGGAGACCTGCGTCACCGGCGTGCCGGCACGCGAGAGTCGCGGCGGCAGGTCGTCACCGCGCGCGGCGGCCCCCGGCCGCGCGCACATCCAGATCTGGCCGGAGACGCACTCCTCGCATTGACCGCAGAAGCCGGTCAGGCAGCCGACCACCTTGTCGCCGGGGCGCAGCCCGCCGACCAGGGGCCCCACGGCGGCGACGACGCCCGCCACCTCGTGGCCCAGGACGGCCGGCATGGGGTGGCCGTAGTCGTTCTGCGACACCGACAGATCGCTGTGGCACAGCGCGCTGCCCTTGACGTCGACGAGCACCTCGGCGCCACGGGGCTCGTCGACGGTGATGTCCTCGATCTCGAATCGCGCGCCGATCTTGTTAAGGACTGCGGCTTTCATGGCTGATCCTCGGTTCTCGCTGTTCCGGGTTGCTGGGTCGTCAGGCAATCAGCGCGGACTCACACCGTCACGATCTCGGCGGTGAGCTTGAACTGATCACGCGGCAGGTAGATGGGCGTGGGCGCGATGTGGCGGGAGTTCTGGATGAGCCCGGTGCCGCCCTGCCCAACTGTGATCCACACCGCCTGCTTGCCGACCTCCTCCGCCACCGCGTCGGCGACTTCCTTGTCCCGCACCAGCAGCGAGGCCCGCACCTGGACCTCCGCCGGCTCGGCGGTGGTCAGGGCATCCCCATAGAGGGCGTTGTAGCCGACGTAGCCGAAGTGGGTCGCGTGAATCGCGTCGCCGTACTGCTCGAACCGCTTGCGGAGGACCTCCTCCACCATCCGCGCCCGGGCAAGGCAGTTCGGGCCACCCAGGTTGGTGTAGCCGATGACGCGGTAGCCCCAATCGACGCCGACCAGCACCTTGAGCATGTCGGGGCGCCGAGTTCCGGTGATACCCGTCACGCGCACACGGTCGTCGCCCAGATCCTCGACCTCGGCGTTCTGGAAGTCGGCCGTGACGTCCGGTGTCAGATACCGCGCGGGGTCGTGAACCTCGTAGCTCAGCTGGGCGATCACCGTGTCCTTGGTGACGCCACCGCCCGTCCCGGGCAGCTTGGACACGACGATGTTCAGATCCTGGTCGACCGTCGCGTACGGGAAGCCCAGGCGCTCCATCCCGGTGAACATGCGCTTGCCTGGGTCGTTGAAGTTGCCGCCCGTCACGTGCTGACCGCACTCCAGCAGGTGTCCCGCCGCCGTCGCGACCCCGACCCGCTGCCAGTCGTCCAGGCTCCAGCCCAGTTCGTGGCAGATCGGGCCGACGTAGCAGGACGGGTCGGCCAGCCTGCCGCCGATCACCCAGTCGGCACCCTGCTCCAGGCACTCGACGACCGGCTCCGCGCCGATGTAGGCGTACGCCCCGACGAGCCGGTCCCCCAGCTCCCGCACCGACGACCCGATCTCGGGGAGCTGGATGTCCTGGGCGAGCACCGTCTCCAGACAGTCGTCGCCGTGCACGATCCCGACCTTGATCCCGCTGTAGCCGAGCCGCCGAAGCTCATTGACGATCAGTTCGCCGGCCGAGCCCGGGTTGGCCCCGCCCTGGTTGGTGACGATCTTGCCGCCTCGGGAGACGAACGGCGCGAACCCAGGAATGGTCCGGGGAAGGTGCTCGTTGTAACCCAGCTTGGGATCGGCCATCTTCCGAGCGTGAGCGAACGCGAGAGTACGCTCGGCGAGCGCGTCGAAGCCCATGTACGAGACAAGCCCTGAATTGGCCAGCTCGACGGGCCAGTCGATACGCTCCGCCGCGTCGGCCGAACCACAGCCAATACTGATCGACTCGGCTGCCACAGATCCTCCTCGATTCGACACAAGATAGCTTTCAGTGACCCACGGGACTGTCTGACTGCACCGGGGGTCGCCAGGTGCCCGCCGAACCACCACCGTCAACCGTGATGACCTGCCCGTTGACGAAGGAGGCAGCATCCGAACAGAGCCATGCGACCGCGTTCGCGATGTCCTCGACGGCAGCGAGACGTCCGAGCGGCACCTTCCGTGACTGATGCGCGAGAAACTCGGGGTCGGCAACGAGGTGTGCGACCCGCTGGGTTGGTGTGAAGGACGGGCGCACCGCGTTCGTCCGTACACCGCGCGGGCCTAGTTCGAGCGCCGCGATCCTGGTCACCACTTCCAACCCGGCCTTTGCGGCAGCGTAGGGAGCGACATACGGCGCCGCGTCGACCACCGAGCTCGAGGAGATGTTCACGATCGAGCCCCGGCCACGTGTGGCCATTCCCGGCCCGAGCGCGCGGATCAGTTGCACCGACGTGCGCAGGATCAGGCCGAGCTGAAGATCCCACGCCTCGTCCGGCGTTTCGAGGAACGGGAGCCGCCCCTGGCCGGGCGCCGCGTTGTTGATGAGGATGTCCACGTCGCCGGCCGCAGTGGCCAGATCCGCGACCGCCGTCGGGTCGAGCAGGTCGACCACGTGCAGCTCGGCCTGCCCGCCGGCACCCTCGATCGTCGCCCCGGCCTTCTCCAACCCAGGCTCGTCGTCCGCGGCGAGGACGACCGTCGTGCCCATCGAGGCGAGGAGAACCGCGATCGCCTCACCGATGCCACGGCTTCCACCGGTAATTAACGCGCGCCGGTCGGCCAGCGCGTCGGAACGAAACGTCTGCATGAGAACGTCCCTTGTTGTCGGATACATCCGGGAGTGGAACCTGACACCGCGGTCCGCTAGCGACCGCTGTAGGGCGGAGGTTCCTGGGTCCGATGAGCGGCCGCCTCGCGAGCGAGAGCGCTGTCCTCCATCGTCTGGAGGTAATACCCGTACGACCGCTCGAGATCGTAGAACTCGGACACCGCGAGTGCTTTGCGTACAAGATGGCGAGCGAACGCCACCGCGACCGGGGGCTTGGCCGCGAGCTCCTGACCAATCTCGACCGCCCGGTCAAGCGACTTGGCGTCAGGCACGATCTCGTTCACCAGTCCGAGCGTCAGCGCCTCGCTCGCCGGTATCCGGCGGGAGTTCAGGATCATGTCCATCGCCCGATGCTTGCCGACCGTCCGTGTCAGGTAGACGGCGCCGCCCGCGAAGGGAGCCTGGCCGACCCGCATCTCGAAGCTCCCGAATATGGCGGACTCGCCGGCGACCAACAGGTCGCAGGACTGCGCGAGCTCCCACCCGCCGCCCAGGCAGTAGCCGTTCACGGCGCCGATGAGCGGTTTACGGAAGTTGTGCAGTGTCTCCCAGACCTGTCCGTAGGCGTATCCATAGGCGAGGCGCATCGCCTCGGTGTCCTGATCATCCTGCGGGTACCTCGCCGGGCGCTTCTCGCCGAGGTTGGCTCCTGCCGAGAACGCCCGGCCCCGACCAGAAATCACGACGGCCCGCGTCACCCGGTCGCGCCCGAAGGAGAGCAGCGCCTCGTTCACCTCGGCGAGCGTCGTCCGGGCGTCCGTTGGGTTCAGCCGCGCTGGATCATTGAGTTCGATGATACCGACCGCGCCACGACTCGACGTGACGACGGTCTCGACAGCCTCGTCCATGCCCGCCCCTCCGCACCGGCCCTGAGCATCCCACTCGCAGGCATCCTGGATGCAAGGTCTAGCACAACGAGCTAGGCTGCGGAAGGGCCGGGGCGGTCGCGCCAGCCTGGGCGCCGTCGACGGGCATCTCGCGCCGAGGGTGGACGGCGACCCATCCGACCGCCTGGTAAATCGCGATCAACGCTACGGAGCTGCCTGTGTCGCATGATCCTCAACCGTTCCGGTTCGGGGTGCGCGCCGGATCGTCGGCCACACCCGCCGAACTGGTCGACACCGCCCGCGAGGCGGAGGATCTGGGCTACTACTCGGTGTTATTCACCGATCATTACCTTGGCCCCGGTCGGGCCATGGCCGCGGCCAACCATCCCGCGCAGCCTCTTGCCGCCATTCCCTCAGCCACCTTCGCGGCCGCACGCACGTCGACGATCCGGGTCGGCTTCCGCGTGCTGTGCATCGACTACCACAACCCGGTGGTCCTGGCGAAGGAACTGGCGACCATCGATCAACTCAGCGGCGGACGGCTCGAGATCGGGCTGGGTGCCGGCTGGATCCAGTCGGAGTACGACGCGATGGGCGTCCCGTTCGACACCGCCGGCACCAGGATCAAAAGGCTCGGCACCGTCGTCGAGCTGCTGCGGGCGGCCTTCGGGCCTGGTGAGGTCGACGTCGACGGCCACGGCGTGCGCGCGAGCGGCTTCGAGGCACTGCCCAAACCGGTCGCCGCGACGGGCCCACCGATCGCGATCGGCGGCGGCGGACGGAAGGTGCTCACCCTTGCCGGCCGCGCGGCCGACATCGTGGCCTTCAACCTCAACAACGCCGCCGGACGCCTCGATCCCAACGGACCACGGTCCTCGACGGCGGCGCTCACCGACGAGCGCGTCCGCTGGGTGCACGAGGCCGCCGCCGCAACGGCCCGAACGGCGCCGCCGATGCTGGAAGTGGGAATCGCGGCGACCGCGGTCAGCGACCACGTCGAGCAGGCCGCCGGGCAGTTCGAGGCGTTCTTCGGCCTTCCCGGGAAAGAGATCGTCGACCATCCACATGCACTCATCGGGTCGGTCGATGACATCTGTGAGACGTTGCTCGAACGAAGATCCCGCTACGGCTTCTCGTATATCACCATCCGTGACCGGGTGATGAAGTCGTTTGCCCCCGTCGTCGACCGGCTGGCCGACCGATAACCCGGCGCCTTGATCATGAACACCTACGGAGGAGGAAGACTATGAGCGAAGCATCGTTCGACGAGGACGAACTCATGCGGTGGGTCATGGGTGACGAGGAGTCGGTGAAGCGTTTCAAGGCGCGGCGCCGGTCACCGCTCAGCACTCCACACGCGGACATCATGACGTCGACCAGCCAGGCTGTCTGGTCGCGTCGAGTCCTGGACGGCAAGACCATGGCACTCGTCAACCTCGGCATCATGTCCGCCATCAACCGTCCCCACGAGCTCGAGACCCGAATCCGCGGCCTGCTCCGCGGCGGGATCAAGCCTGAAGAAATCGCGGAGGTGTTCCTTCAGACGGCCTTCTACTGTGGCAACCCCACCGGGGTCGAAGCACTGATCACCCTGGTGGACGCTGTCGACGACATGCGTGAGCGGGGCACACTCGCGCACGAACCCGTCGATCCCGACACCGCGCCCGCCACGTGAGGTACCGGCCGCTCGGAACGACCGGGCTACTGGTGTCCGAACTCGTGCTCGGCGCGGCCAACTTCGGCGACACCGTCGGCGACCAGGACGCATGCTCCCTGGTCGCCGCGGCGCTCGATCACGGGATCAACACGTTCGACACCGCTGATGTCTACGCCGGCGGGCGCAGCGAGGAGATCCTCGGTGCCGCGCTGCGGCACCGGCGCGACCAGGTGATCCTTTGCAGCAAGGTGGGGTCGCGGGTCGGCGACACCGAGGCCGACCTGCGCAAGACCGTCGGTGGCGACCGCCTCGACCACGGCGCTCGCTGGCAGGCAGGCATAGCGCCCAGCGACCAGGGGCTGTCGCGCAAGCACCTCGTGTCCGCGCTGGAGTCCAGCCTGCGCCGTCTGGGCACCGACTACATCGACCTCTACCAGTTACACCGCTTCGACCCCCATTCCGGAGTCGAGGAGGTCCTCCGCACGCTCGACGACATGGTGAGCGCCGGAAAGGTTCGCTATATCGGATGTTCCGGCTGGGCGGCCTGGCAGCTGTACAGGGGCCTGTGGCTGTCCGACACCGCCAAGCTGGCGCGGTTCCAAGCCCAACAGGTCCCGTACAACCTCCTCGACCGTGAAGCCGAGCGTGAGATCCTGCCCGCCTGCCTCGCCGGCGACGTGGGTGTGCTCGCGTTCCGCGGACTCGCCGGGGGCCTGCTGGGCGGACGGTACCTCGACGGCACGGCTCCCCCACCGCAGACGCGGCTCGGGTCACGCGAGGGCATACGGGCGCGCTACCTGACCGTTAGCGCCATCGCCGGAGCGGCCGTGGTCGCCGACTCGGCCGCGCGCGACGACCGGTCGGCGACCGACCTCAGCATCGCCTGGGTACTCGCCCAGCCCGGCGTCACTGCCATGCTGTTCGGAGCGTCATCGCCCCGGCAGCTGTCCGAGGGCATCGCGGCGATCGACCGTCCCCTCGCCGCGGACCAGGCCGCCCAGTTGGCACGCGCGGTTGCCGAGGCAGTCGCGGGGGCGCAGAACGTAGGAAGGTAGCCGGCCACGAGTTCGTGGCCGGGCCGCCACGGGTGCGGTGGCCACTCGTCGAGATCGAGTGGCCACCGCGACCCGTCGACGCGCGCCGGTCCCCGCCCGCCCGGGTGAGAGCCCAAGCCCGTTGAGCGTTCGGGCGGTCACGGTTTCGCGGTTCAGCCTGAGCACGAACCGCCATCATCTTCATGCGGGACAGCGCGCCTGGAGCGCCTAGATCCCGATCAGCTCGGCGACGCGGTCACGGTGAAACCCCGGAGCGCCGAACAGCTGCTGCGCGGACTTCGCCCTCTTGAAGTACAGATGGGCCGAGTGCTCCCAGGTGAACCCGATGCCACCATGCACCTGGATGTGCTCGGCCGCGATCTTCAGGAAAGCATCGGAACAGCATGCCTTGGCAAGGCTCGCCGCCAGTCCCGACTGATCGTCCTCCGTCGCTAGGAGCAGGCACGCGTAGTGAGCGGTCGAGCGCGCCGACTCGAGCGCGATGAGCATCTCGGCGCACTTGTGCTTGATCGCCTGGAACGAGCCGATCGGGCGCCCGAACTGATGTCTCTCCTTCGCGTAGTCGACCGTCGACTCCAGGCACGCCGAGGCGGCTCCGACCTGCTCGGCGGCCTGGGCGACGATCGCTCGATCCATAACCCATCTGAGGACCTCTTGGGCGCTGTCCCTCGACTCGATCACGTGGGCGGCTACGCTGTCGAAGTCGAGCCCGGCGATGCGTCGCGTCTGGTCCAGCGTGATGAGCGGCGTTTTGGTGAGACCAACCGCGTCGCCAGCCACCTCGAACAGCCGTGTGCCGTCCGAGGTCGAGCCTCGGACGAGGATGTGATCCGCGGTGGCTCCGTCCAGTACGAACGGCTCTGTCCCGCTGAGAACCCATCCCTCGCCGACCAGCCGCGCCTCGATGGACGGTGCGGGCAGGTCCCAGACGCCGTCGGGCCCCGCAACGGCCACGGTCGCCGTCGCTGCGCCGGACGCGATTGCCGGAAGCAGTCGCGCGGCGACCCTTTCGTCGCCGGCCCGCATGACGGTGCTCGCGGCGAGCGCCACCGTAGAGAAGTACGGCGAGCAGAACAGCGACCGCCCCATCTCCTCCAACACGATGAACGACTCGACGAAGCCGGCGCCCGATCCGCCGAATCGCTCGGGAATCGTCAACCCCTGCAGGCCGAGCTGCTGCGCCATGAGGCGCCAGAGATCACGGTCGAAGCCGAGGTCGCTCGCCATGTCGGCCCGGACCTTGCCCTCAGGTGACTTTTCGCGCAGAAATCGTCGCACCGTGCGCTGGAGTTCTTCTTGGTCTTCACTCAGCTCGAGAATCATGTCAGTACCGAGGTCCGTGGTCTCTCGAAGGGCGTGGACGTCGAGACCCGTGCGCCCCGCCAGACATCAAATGTCTGGCAACGGGCGGACGGGCGCCGCCGTCAGGCCAGCGGGAAGCGGAACAGACGCTCGGCATTACCGTGCGTGATCAGCTCGATCTCGTCGTTGGGAAGCCCACCGAGCGACTTGTGGACGATCTCCTGCGACTCCGGCCAGGTCGAGTCGGCGTGGGGGTAGTCGACCTCGATCATGATCTTGTCGACGCCGATCCGGTACCGCGTGTCGATCGTGGACGGGTCGTCGAGGCTGCAGAAGTAGAAGTTGCGCTGGAACACCTCGGCGGGCGAGATCTCCGTCGAGGACCAGGTGTTGCCGAAGGATCCGGCCCGGTCCTCCATGTACTCGAGCCGGTCGCGGTACATCGCCACCCAGCCGATGCCGCCCTCGGCGAGCGCGATCTTCAGGTTCGGGAATCGAAGCGGGATCTCCGAGAAGAGCAGGTCCGCCGCCGCGACCATGGCGTTGACCGGGAACAGGGACACCCGGATCGTCCGCGGACCGTCCGAGTTCGGCCGTGGCGCCCAGCGGCCAGACCCGGTGTGGATGCACACAACGGTCTCGGTCTCCTCGCAGGCCGCGAAGAAGGGATCCCAGTGTGCCGTGTGAAAGCTCGGCCGACCGACGTTCGTCGGGTACTCGGGGAAGGTCACTGCGCGGAACCCGCGCTCGGCATTACGGCGGATCTCCTCGGCGGCCAGAACCGGGTCCGGAAGCCAGGGGAGCTGGAGAGGAACCATCCGCCCCGGATACGTTCCCGCCCACACCTCGTGGTGCCAGTCATTCCACGCCCGCGTGCAGGCGAGCCCCAGCTCCTGGTCCTTGCTGTCGGCGAAGGTGACGCCCCCGAACCCGGCGACCTGGGACGGGAAGCACAACGACCCGGCGATGCCCGCCGCGTCCATGTCCGTGATGCGCGCGTGGATGTCCCAGGCGCCCTTGCGGATCGCGTCGAAGCGAACCGGCTCGTATCCCCACTGGTCCTTCGGGAGTCCGACCACCGCGTTCACCGCGATGTTCGGGAAGATCTTCCCCTCGTAGGTCCAGACCTGGGAGCCATCCTCCTGCTCGATGACGCGCGGCGCCCGATCGGCGAGCGCCGCGGGCAGCCGGCCCTCGAACATGTCCGGAGGCTCGCACAGATGATCGTCGACCGAAAGGATCTTGTAGGAACGGTGCGGCTCGGGCATGGCTAGCATCCTCTCGTCAACCTGGATGCAGGATACATGTGGCTGCATCCATCCGCCACCCGTACTATCGTCATCCTGGACGCAGGATACATGTCGAGCTGGCCTGTCGCACCGCGTGCGCCGAGCCACGCCGAGCCGGAGAGACCCGAGGGGGCTGCCGGCGGCCGTTTCCCGAAAGGAGGAGTCACCGACAGTGATCGAGTTATTTCACGTCGGGCTCTGTGTCAGCGACCTCGACCGGTCGATCGATTTCTATCGCTGTGTCGCGCGCATGGAGGTGGTGGAGAAGCATGTCCGGGCCTCGCCAGAGTTCGACGCCCTCAGCGGGAATCCGGGCAGCGAGGTGCGGGTCGCCTACCTTGGCGGCGAGGATGGCTTCCGCCTGCAGCTGATCGAATACGCGCGCGGTGGAGCGGGCAGAGCCACGGTGGCACACAACCGTGTCGGCAGCCCCCACCTTTCCTTCTTTGTCGACGACGTCAGAGCCGAGTACGAACGCCTTGAAAAGGCACCGAACGTACGGCTGACCTCGAAGGTCGTCGTACTGAACCCACAGATGACGAGCTTCTATACCGCCGACCCCGATGGCGTGCCGGTCGAGTTGCTGGAGCTGACCGAGCCGTGGCCTGGCGTCGCGGAGCGCCGGCATGGGCGCTGAACGCCCCCGCCTGGATGCGCCCACGGGGTGGGGACCGTTCTCGCTGACCGGCCGCCGCGCGCTGGTGACGGGTGCCGCGGGAGGAATCGGCCGTGCCATCGTCACCCGGCTGCTGGACGCGGGCGCCGAGGTGGTGGCGACCGATCGCCATCTCGACCGCACCAACGAACTGGCCGCGCTCGTACCTGAGTGCCGCTACCTGTCCGCCGATCTCAGTGTCCCGGACGAGGTCGAGGCGCTGTTCGCGCGGGCGGTCGCGGCCGCGGGCCCCATCGATCTGCTCGTCAACAACGCGGCGCTGATCACGAGCGCGCTTCTGCCCGAGACCGACGCGGACCTGCTCGACAAGGTCTACGCCGTGAACTTCCGTGCGCCGATCCTGCTCAGCCGCGCCTACGCCGAACTAGCCGCGTCAGATTCTCCGGGCGCGATCGTCAACATCGGGTCGGCGGGAGGCGTGCGTGCCGTTCGTGTCGGGTCGTCGGCGTACGGCTCGTTGAAGGCGGCGCTTGGCCAGGCCACCGCATACCTCGCTCGCGAGTTGGGCCCACGCGGCATCGTGGTCAACGCGGTGGCCCCGGGGTCGATCGCGAGCGGGCACAGCGTGGGCCGTTCGCGCGAGGCATCCGCAGCCTCACGGCGACTACGCGACGAGATCCGCGGCCGGTCGGCCCTGGGCCGGCTGGGCGTACCTGACGACGTCGCGCTCGTCGTCGTCTTTCTCGCCTCGCCGGCAGCCGCCTTCATCACCGGTCAGACCCTTCTGGTCGACGGCGGCTGGCTCCTCGGCTGATCTCACTGTTCGCGATCCTCCCGTGCTCCAGGCAGCCGGCTCGCCATGAGCCGAACCCACCGCCCCCGCCCCAGCCGGCACCGGCTGTTCGGTGGCCCGCACGTCGAGCGTGGCGGCCTGGCGCCCAGGTGGCAGCCCTGTCTGCACGACCGGAAATTAGATCTTCGAATCCAGATTGATACATCCGACCTGAGAGCACGGAGGCATGACATGTCGGGGCTGGTGGCAGGCAAGGTCGCACTCGTCACAGGAGCCGCGTCCGGAATTGGGCGGGCCTCGGCCATGGCTTTCGCCCGAGAAGGCGCGATGGTCACCGTGGCCGACGTCGACGCCGACGGGGGCGCGGAGACGGTGAGGCTGGTGGAGGCCGCCGGCGGCGAGGCGATCTTCGTGCGGTGCGACATCGCCGACGAGGATGACGTCCGGTCCGCGGTGGCGGTGACCGTCGAACGTTTCGGTCGACTCGACTGTGCCCACAACAACGCTGGCCTGGGCCACGGACAGGCGAAGCTGGCCGAGATCGATCGGAATCGGTGGGACCGCACGGTGGCGGTCAACCTGACTGGCACGTGGCTGTGCCTGAAGTACGAGATCCAGCACATGCTCGAGCGCGGTGAGGGCGGCGCGATCGTCGTCACCTCTTCCGCCACCTCGCTCCTGGCGTTCCCCCTGACCGCGGGCTACGCCGCGACGAAGGCGGGGATAAACCAACTCGTCCGCTCGGCGGCCAAGGAGTACGGCCGGGATGGGATCCGTGTGAACGCGGTGCTGCCCGGCCCGATCAGTACGGAGATGGTCGCGCGGTCGTTCGTCGAGAACCCGAGCCTGCAGAAGCACCTCGAAGAGGACGTGCCACTCGGCCGACTGGGCACGCCGGAGGAGGTCGCCGACACCGTGGTCTTCCTGTGCTCGGGGAACGCGGGCTTCATCAGTGGATCGATGCTGACGATCGACGGCGGGCAGACGCCCTGGTAGATCGAGTGCTCCGCATACCCGATCCTTCCCGGGGTCGACAGGTTCGCCGCGCTTCGTCCGCCGGGCCGCCGGGCCGCCGGGCCGCCTAACAACTTACGGAGCACGCAGGCCCGGGGCACCAGAGATCATTTCGATGGATGATCGTCGGTGCGAGTCTGGGCCCCGACCGGAGGCGGATCAAGGCCCAGACTCGGCGACCGCGATCAGCGCGGCCCCATCCGGATGGCGCCGTCAAGCCTGATGACCTCACCATTGATCATTACGTTGTCGACGATGTGCGCGACGAGGTTGGCGTACTCGGCCGGATCGCCGAGCCGGCTTGGATGCGGCACCTGCGCGCCCAGCGACTGGATTGCCTGCTCGGGCAAGGTCCTGAACATTGGAGTCAGGAACAGTCCCGGCGCGATGGTGACAACCCTGATCCGGTGCTGCGCCAGGTCGCGGGCGATCGGCAGCGTCATGCCAACGACACCGCCCTTGGAGGCCGAGTAAGCGACTTGGCCGATCTGGCCCTCGAAGGCGGCGACGGAGGCGGTATTGACGATAACGCCGCGCTCCTCCGCCTCGACCCCCGTCTGAGCGATCATCGCAGCCGCCGCCAACCGGATCACGTTGAAGGTACCGACCAAGTTCACCTCGACGACTTTCTTGAACGTGTCGAGAGGATACGGGTTGCCGTCCTTGCCGACGACGCGGATCGCGTTGCTGATGCCGGCGCAGTTGACCGCGATCGCGAACGGACCGTGCGACACCGCGGCGTCAACGACGGCCCTCACCTGCTCCTCGTTGCTCACGTCAGCGGGGACAAAACTTGCTCCTTGGCCGAGCTCGTCCGCGATCGCCTTCCCGTCACTAGTTGGCAGGTCGACAATGACGACGTACGCGCCCTGGCTGTGCAGCCGTCTGACGGTCGCCTGGCCGAGGCCTGACGCACCGCCGGTGACGATGGCGGACTTGCCGTCGACTTCCATAGAGGATACATTCTCCTTTGTCAATCCGAGCAGTCATGAGCGCGACCGACGGAGGCTGTCCTGGCGGAGCCGCCTGGCCACGCCCACCATCACGCCGACTACGCAACCTCGTCGTCCAGAATCCAGGATACTATTTTAGGACTAGGGTGGGACACGGCACGAGCACCATGCCCGATGCGTCACGCCCGCTCCGCATCCTGATCAACGCGACGCGCAGCCCCACTCGAACGCGGCGGCGATACTCCGCTCCTGGCCTCAGAAACGAGCTGAACGTGGACTCCGATTTCGATCTGTACCGGCTGCCGGACGAGCATGTCGCGTTGCGCGAGGCGGTGCGTGACCTGGTCGAGTCCGAGATCGTCCCGCACGCGGCGGACGTCGACGAGCACGAGCGCTTCCCGCAGGAGGCGTTGGACGCGCTGAACCGGGCCGGGTTCTCGGCGGTGCACGTCCCGGCCGAGTACGGCGGGGAGGGCGCGGACGCGGTCGCGACGTGCATCGTGATCGAGGAGGTCGCCCGCGGCTGCGCGTCGAGCTCGCTGATCCCGGCGGTGAACAAGCTCGGGACGATGCCGATCCTGCTGTCCGGCTCGGAGGAGCTGAAGAAGCTGGTGCTGCCGTCGGTGGCGGCCGGGGAGGCGGTGGTCTCCTACGCCCTGTCCGAGCGGGACGCCGGCTCGGACACGGCCTCCATGCGGGCGCGCGCCACCCGTGACGGCTCGGACTGGGTCCTCAACGGGACCAAGTGCTGGATCACCAATGCCGGCGTCGCCACCTGGTACACCGTGATGGCGGTGACCGACCCGGAGGCGACGCGGAAGGTCGACGGGATCTCCGCGTTCGTCGTCCACAAGGACGACCCGGGCTTCGAGGTCGGTTCCAAGGAACGCAAGCTCGGCATCAAGGGCTCCCCGACCCGTGAGATCCACTTCGTGGACTGTCGCATCCCCGCGGACCGGATCATCGGCGCCCCCGGTACCGGCCTGCGCACTGCGCTGGCCACCCTGGACCACACCCGGCCGACGATCGGCGCGCAGGCGGTCGGCATCGCCCAGGGGGCGCTGGACGCCTCCATCGCCTACACCAAGGACCGCAAGCAGTTCGGCCGGCCGATCGCCGACAACCAGGCTGTCCAGTTCATGCTCGCCGACATGGCGATGCGCATCGAGGCCGCCCGGCACATGGTCTACGTCGCCGCCGCCCGCGCCGAACGCGGCGAGCCGAATCTCGGCTTCATCACCGCCGCCGCGAAGTGCTTCGCCTCCGACACCGCCATGTCGGTGACGACGGACGCCGTGCAGCTGTTCGGCGGCGCCGGCTACACCCGCGACTTCCCCGTCGAGCGCATGATGCGCGACGCCAAGATCACCCAGATCTACGAAGGCACGAACCAGATCCAGCGCGTCGTCATGTCCCGCCACCTCCTCAAGGGCTGACCGCCGTCGGTCCTCCGCTGGCGGGTCGCGGGATCGAAACTCCGACGGGTCGGTGACATCGGTCGCAGACCATATTGGGGTCGGGGTCCTCGGTGGCTCTGGTCGGCCGGTAGCACATGGACCAGGAACCGCCTTGCGCCCGGTCGGCCGCTCCGTTTCCGTAGGCAGAGGCAGACGACATCTGTCGCTGACGAACAACGCTCCGCAAAATGCCCGATGAGTATCGCCGGAGTCACCCAGCGTCGGGGCCCTTCCTCCGCGGACCTATTAGGATATCGATCATGCGCGCGGTCGGGGTGAATACCTGGGGTGGACCCGAGGTCCTCGAAATCGTCGAACTGCCCGAACCACATGCCGGCCCGGGGCAGATCCGGTTGCGCGTCCACGCGGCGACCGTCAATCCCGCCGACACCTTGATCCGCAGCGGCGCGCGCGCCGACCGTATCGGGTCAATACCCCCTCCGTACGTACCTGGTATGGAGGTGGCAGGGATCGTCGACGAGATCGGTGACCGTACGGACGAGCTGCTGACACTCGGCTCGCCCGCGATGGCGATCGTGTTGCCCCTCGGCTCCTACGGCGCCTACTCGGAGTACGTCGTGGTCCCGAAGGGTTCCGTCGCGCCTGCCCCGGCCGGAACCGATCTCGTGCACGCGGCCACTCTGCCCATGAACGGATTGACCGCGCGGCGGGCGCTCGACCTGCTCGATCCGCCGCCTGGTGCAACCGTGGCCGTCACCGGGGCGGCGGGCGCGTTCGGCGGCTACTTCATCCAGCTCGCTGTGAACGCCGGACACCAGGTCGTGGCCGATGCCTCTGAGACGGACCGGCAGTTGGTCGCCGACCTCGGTGCGCACATGGTCGTTTCACGCGGCGCGAAGGTGGCAGAGCACATTCGGCAGGTCGCCCCGGACGGCGTTGCTGCCCTGGCCGACGGGTCCGTGCAAAAAGAGGCCGTGCTTGCCGCCGTTGCTGACGGCGGAGCGATTGCGTCAGTGCGGGGCCCCGCCGGTGTCACCGAACGCGGAATCCGGTGGACACCGGTGAGCGTGTATGACGTCGCCGAGGACCGCGCTCGGCTGGACGGTCTCCGCGTTCTCGTCGAATCGGGTGCCATCACACTCCGGGTCGCAGCAAGCTGCCCGGCCGAGAAGGCGTCGGAAGTCCACGAAAGACTGCAGCAGGGCGGCACTCGAGGACGATTCGTCCTCACCTTCTGAGAGCCTGTCCTGAATCTTGATCTTATGGGCCGCTCGCGGCCTATCCCGGACCTTCGTGGCGTGGTGACGTGAACCGCGAGACGGGCTGATCGCGGAAGGAACTCGGGACGATCTCGCCGCTATCCCTCCGACATATCGACTGCGGAGTGAATGTACGTCGCGCCGCTGCTGCCGGCGCCGAACACGGCCCGCCTAGAGGCACGATCGGCGCGATATCGTGGAAACGATCCCGTACGTGGCCGACAACGGGGTCATCTGACGGGCGCTGCCGGCGGACTTCTCGCGCTGGAAGAACGTCTACCGATTCTTCGACCGGTGGAAAACCAAGGCATTGTCACCCGCGTCCACGACGGGCTGCGCGACCATCTTTGCTGGGCCGAAGGCCGCGCGTCCGAGCCGACCGCCGGCGTAATCTGAAGACGAGCGCGAGCACGACCCCGAAGATGATGACCCTGCCCTCGCCGAACCTGGCACCCCACACGTGATGACGCCGAGCGCCACCAGCGCGTATCGCGCCGCGAGTGCCGGGCCAAGAACCGCGAACTCGGTGAAGGTGCTCCTTGCGAGGTATGCCTCTGGGGCTGTTGGAGCCGTCGCCGGCTCCCACCGCCAGAGACGACGCGGGTGAGTCCAGGATCCTGGATACAAGATGGAGTCGGTTGCGACTGTGAGCCATCCCCGGGACATGCGATCTCCCCGACACCCGGGCAACACCAGGCAAAGGCTACCTGCGACTAGCATCCTGGACTCAGGATGCTAGTAATGCTACCGTGCGGAACCCGGCAGCGGCGGCGTAGCCGGGCTCTTGGGCCGTCTGCGCCTCGCAACCCAGTACCGAACGTCAGCGGGAGGCTCTATGATCAGAAACGTTTTGACACGCGGCGCCGACAATGGCCATTTAGACCGAAAGCCGTACCGGCGCTCGCTGGTCGCCGCGGCCGCGGTCACCTCGGTCGCCATGGCGACGGCAGCCGCCGGGTGTTCCTCGAACGACTCGTCGACGAACGGCGGCAAGTCGCCGATCAAGGTAATGGTGATCAGCACCCTCCAGTCCCCGGCTTTCGGCTTCCCCGAGGCTGTCGACGGCGCGAAGGCCGCCGCCGCCAAGATCAATGCCGCTGGCGGTGTGGACGGGCGTCAGATCGAGATTGAGTCGTGTAACGACCAATTCGACCCAAATGCCGCGGCCGCGTGCGCCCAGAAGGCGGTGAGCCAGAAGGTTTCGGGTGTCGTCACCGGGTACACGCCGTACGGCTCGAAGATCCTTCCGGCCCTCCAGGCCGCGAAGATCCCGTTCGTCGGGCTCATCCCAGGTACCGACACCGAGTGGAACAGCCCGGCCGCGTTCCCGTTCGGCGCGGGCAGCACGGGCAACCTGGTCGGGGTCGCGATCGAGCTGGCCGACCAGAAGTGTACCAAGGCGGGCGTCATCACCGGCGTGGACTCCACCTCGAACGCCACCGGCGAGGCAGTGAAGGCGGCGTTCAAGCAGCGGAACGTTGACGTCGTCTACACGACGACGATTCCTCCGACCGCCGCCGATGTCTCGCCCCAAACGGCGGCCCTGGTCAAGGCCGGAGCCAAGTGTGTCGTCACGGTCATCCCGCCGGCCGTGAAGCTGAGCTTCATCAAGGCCGCGTATGCAGCGGACGACTCGATGCTCATCGGACTGAGCGGACTGGACGACCCGGCGGCTGCCAAGCTCGGTCCGGCGAGCAAGAACCTCGTGAAGGGTGACACGGTCTATCCGGCCACCTCCGACCAGCTGAAGCCCTTCGTCGCCGACCTGCACGCGTTCAATGCGTCAGGCGTCGTCTCCACCTGGTCGCTCAACGCCTACACCGGTGTACAGGCCATCGCCCAGGTCGCCGGAGGCCTGGACAAGGTGGATGGAGCGTCGCTCACCGCGGCTCTCAACAAGGCGGCCGTGACCCTGACCGGCTACCCGAAGCCGGTCAACTTCTCGAAGCCTTTGGCGATCAAGGGTATCACCCGGATGTTCTCCACGGATGTGGTCACGGCATCCTTCGACGGCGCGCACTTCATCGCCTATCCGCAGCCTGTGAAGAATGTTCTCAGTGTCATGCAGGCCATCGGAGGCGCCTCCTGAGCCCCGGGATCGGCCGTTACGGGCGCGCGCCCGCAAATCACTGGTGACACGGGAACCTCCGAGTCGCTGTGCTGATCCAAGGCACACGACCCGGAGGTTGCCCATATGACCAGAACCGTGCGGGGCGGTGGTGCAGCGCGCCCGGCGCGGGGCGTCTCACGACGAGGAGCGGCCAGTCACCGTCGGCTACCTCGCCCAGAACGAATCCGTCGTCAGCCCAGTTGAGGGTCTGCACGCCAGGCCGGGGCTCTCATCCGTCAGGTCGCGGCTGGCTCTCGGGTCGGTGGTCATCGAGGTCCAGCAGAGCGGCAGTTCCGCTGTCCAGAGGTGGCGGTCAAGGATACCCCTATCGGGTACGGCGCGGATTCCAGATGCCATCAGCCTCCCGTTCCCCCGCCGACCAGCCAGGTTTCAGACCAGTCTCGCCATCGCCAGGGGAGCTTCCATGCGTGCCTACCGAGTCACTTCGCCCGGACGGTCCGAACTCGTCGACTGCCCGTTACCCACTCTTGGCTCAGGCGAGGTGCTGCTGCGCGTGCAGGCGGTCGGCCTGTGCCACAGCGACGTCTTCCACCGGCAGGCTCCCCCCGTCCTTCGCCAGACCCTGCCGGTCACCCTGGGCCACGAGGTGGTCGGCGTCGTCGAGAAGGCCGCCGCAGACGTCACCGACTGGCGGCCGGGCACGAGCGCCGCGGTCTACGTGCTGGTGGGCTGCGGCCGCTGCTCCGCCTGCGCGCGCGGCGAGGACAACTTGTGCCGCACCGGCTACCGGGGTATCGGCACGCACCTGGACGGCGGCCTCGCCGACTATATGGCGGTCCCCGCCGGCAACCTGGTCGCCGCCGACGGGATCGACCCGGTTCTCGCGGCGCCGATGACCGACGCGGGAATGACCGCCTACCATGCGGTCGCCTCGGCTCTCGGACTGCCGAGATCCTGGGATGTCGGTCTCGTCATCGGAATCGGCGGGCTCGGCCATCTCGCGGTCCAGATTCTCGCCGCCGCCAAGGCTGACGCACGGCTCATCGCGGTGGACGTGGACCCGGCCAGGCTGGAGTTGGCGCGGCGGCTGGGGGCCACCGACACCGTGCTGGCAGGCCACGACACGGCCGCCCGGGTCACCGAACTCGTCGGCGGCCGTGAGGTGGACGCCGTCCTCGACTTTGTCGGCACCGACGGGACCATCGAGCTCGCCGCAGACCTGACCAACCGCGGCAGCGCCATCGTCGTCGCCGGCCTCGGCGGCGGCTCCGTGCCCTTCGAGGCGCAGCTGGCGACCCGGGTGAGCCCCGAGGTCACGCTGCGGCGGGTCTCGGCAGGCAGCCGCAATGACCTGCGCCACGTGCTGGACCTGGCCCGCGCCGGTAGGCTGCGAGCCGAGACGGTGCCCTATCCGCTGGAGAAAGTGGACGAGGCGCTGGCCGCGCTGGAGGCGGGCACCGTGCTCGGCCGCGCCGTGATCACGATCGCATGAACGGACTCGGACTCTCCTCATGGGGTTGGACACACCGGCGGCCTCGGGCATTCGACAAGGGCGACCGACGGTCGTGAGACCCGGTGGGAGGCATCCTTCGCACGGCCAGCGGGCACGACCGCCGTGGCCCGCGACACCGTGGCCGCAGTCTCGGCCGCCCTGCGACCGCAGCCGACGCCAGCTGAGCACGCGCCCTACGCACTCATCGAAGGCACCAACCAGATCCGGCGCGCATCATGTCCCGCCACCTCCTCAAGGGCTACCCGGAATCCCGAGTCCGGCGGGGGCTTTGGCTTCCTCGCGTGCCCAGCATCACCGAGGGCGCAGAAGCACGCCGGCGACATCCATCGCTCGCGAGCGGGCGGTGACAGGAGTCGGGTGCGTACGGCGTGGCCGCGGCCGCGGTCCGCCGGATCGCGGCCGCGGCCCGGACAGGCCGGCCGCCACCGCGGCCAGACGAACGTCATAATCCTGGCCGCGGGCCCAGCAGATCATTGACCGGCGACGCGGTCTCCGCACCATTCATTGGTGCCGGCGTCACTGGGTACTGTCTCGAAACCGGTCCCGGCGGCGTTGACGCGCACGAAGAAGTAGCAGTTGGGGCGGCCCCCGAGTGGTTCGTTCAGATTCACCGGCGATGGAAGCAGGCCGTCCGCGTCATATTTGGTCGACCGCAGGGCATCGATGAATTCTTGACGCGTCGGGCAGGATCCGGCGGCTTCGAGCCCGTGGAGGAATAGGTCCGCGGCGATGTAGCCGTCCATCGCGAAAACCTGCGCGGCGTTTCCGAGCTCGGGAGCGTAGTGATGCATGGCCTCCTGATACTCCCCCATCTCGGGAGTCTTCTCCTCGAATGGTTCGTAGTAGATGGAGACAGACATTCCCGCGATGGCGGGACCATAGCTCTCGACGAGGGCGCGGTCATATCCCGTCGGGCTGAAGGCGGCCTTGAATCCGATGTTCGCCGAGCGGAGCGCCGCGACCACCGACGCCATCGCGGAACCCGACACGGCGCCGATGAGCACATTGGCACCGGAGGCCGCGAAGTCGGCGGCCACCGCGCTGGGAGGCGTGACACCGTCGCTGAACTCCGCGCGTCCCACGACTGTGATGTCCTGGGAGGCGAGACTGGTGACCAGATTTCCAGCAACCTCGGTGGAGGACCGCGACAGTGGGGCAGTGAGTACGAAAGCCTTCGTGCCGCCGGACCTCCGGGCATACAAGCCAAAGGTCGTAGTAGCCTCGCCGACATATGGGAACGCCACGGCGACCATGTTCCGATGCAGCGCCCAGGCAGGTTCGACCGCGGAGCCGATCACCGGAACGCTATTCTCATCCAGGTACTAAGACAAGGGTCAAGCCAGTGCCTGTCATCGCTGCCGGCCGTCTCCGTTGCTTGCTTCCACCCATCGGTGTCCCTCCCAGTACCTGCCAGCGAATGACTCGCGACGGTTGCGCGAGATTCGCGTGTGTGGTGGCCGCCCTGGTCCGCGGGGTGGCAGCGCGTGAGCGGCACGTCGAAGACCGCTTGCACCACTGGCGTGGCAGGGCTGCCCAGGTCATCGGTTGCGCCACCGTGGCGAGCGCTTCTGTGCGAACGCGGCGAGTCCCTCTCGCATGTCGTCGCTGAGCAGGACCGCGTCGCGGGCCCGAGAGACATGCTGGACAGCGTCGTGGGGGTCGGCGATGCCGGCGGTCTCGTTCATCACCTGCAGCGAGGCGTGAACCGACGTCGGCGAGCTGGCGAGAATATCCGCGGCCAGCGTGCGCGCGCCCTGCAGTGCCGTGCCGGCCGGCACGACCCGGTTGACCAGGCCGTGGGACAGTGCCTCGGCTGCTGGCATACGTCGACCGGTAGTGATCATCTCGGTGGCGATCTTGATCGGGATAGTGCGCGGTAGCCGTACCAGGCCGCCCGCGCCGGCGATGAGACCGACTCGCGCCTCGCTGAGCGCGAAGGTCGCCGTCTCGTCAGCGACGACGAGGTGGCAGGCCAGCGCGATCTCGCAACCGCCGCCCATCGCGTATCCGTTGACAGCGGCGATCACGGGTTTCGTCATGTCGCGACGGCTGGTCAGACCGGCGAACCCGCTCCGAGGAAGGCTGACAGCTTCGCCTCGGGCGGACCAGACCAGGTCGTTGCCCGCACTGAAGGCTTGATCGCCAGCTCCCGTCAAGATCGCAACCCACAGGTCGGCGTCGGCGAAGTAGGCGTCGAACACCTCATCGAGTTCGCGGCTTGCGGGCGGATGTAACGCGTTGCGCACCTGTGGCCGGTTGATCGTGATTTCGAGCACGTGCCCGTCGCGGTGGACGAGCACGTGCTCGAAGTCGTCACGCAACACCGGCGCCCGCCGCGGAACGAGGCGGTCCATCGCCGCCGGGCTCGTCGCGACGCGGTTGCCGTTACCGAAGGCTCGCGCGAAGATCCGCTCGCCGATGGGCTGCTCGTCGCCGAGCAGCGCGAGCATCTCCTCGTCGCCCGCCACGGCGGTCGCCAGAAACCGTCGACCGTCCCGCTCGAGGCGGCCAACGACAATGCCAACCGGCGCGTCCGCGCGGTCGTGGCCGACAGTGAACGTCTCGATCGTGGCCCAGCCGTCGGCATGGTAGGCGACGGGAGCCGGGTCCCACGCGTCGATCTCGGCCTGCAGCCGCCCGCTGTCATCGAGCCGCCACGGGGTGGGCGCGGTGGAGTAGATCCCGACCGAATATTTGCTCAGCGCACCGCCGTTGGCGCCGACCAGACCGTAGGTTCCGGGCGAGGCCCGCATCGCCCGGACGGTCTCGGCGATGGCATGCATCGAGTAGTTGTTGCCCGCTCCGCCGAAAAACGGAAGTCCACCTGTCAGGGTCAGACCGCGCGGGTCATCCGGGCTAAGCCCAAGCCCGTCGCAGATGTTGAACACCGCGATTGGAAAGCAGCTGTACAGGTCGAACGTGGAGATCTGCTCCAGAGTCAGGCCGGCGACGTCGAGCGCGTGTTGGACGGCCATCACCGCCGCTGGGCTGGTCGTCAGGTCAGCACGATCGAGCAGGTCGCGCTCCCGCAGGTCGGCGTGGCCGTGCAGAAAGACCCACTTCTGCTCCGGCACGTCCAGCCGCCGCGCGGCGGCGACCGATGTGAGCAGCACCGCGGCGCCCTGGTTGACCTGGTCGCGCGCGATCAGGAACCGCGTGTACGGATCAGCGATAATCCGGTTGCGCACGGTGGGTGTCACGAGCTCCGCCGGGTTTCGCTCGACTGGAGCGGCCGCGAACCGATTCGTCGCGGCGACCCGGGTGAAGGGCTCGAACAGCCGTCCCATGGCTCTGGCGTAGGCCGTTCGGCTCAGCTTCAGCCTCGCCCGGCGGGCGTTCTCGAACAACGCGTACTGCCGCGGAGCGCCAGTCAGCTGGTGCTGCTGGAAATACCGCGTCACCAGGCCTTGTAGGCCGTAGCCGCGGTCCTCAAGATCTCCGCCGACGTGCTCGGTGAAGTCTGGCCGATCCTCGGTCAGGGCCAGCGCGCGCGCCGTCGAGATCGCCTCCGAGCCGAGCAGCAGGACCACCTCGGCCCCACCGGACGCGACGACCGCGGAGAACTCGTTGACCAGGTGCTGCGGTCCCTGTCCGCCGGACACCTCAAGCACAGCGCGTCGCGGGTCGGCGCCGATCCGCCGGGCCACCGCCCGCGGATAGTTGTCCGAGCGGCCCAGCGGCGCCCGCGCGTCCGGCGCGGATATCTCGAACTGACGCACCCCGGCCACCGTATCGATCACCGTTGGATCGATGCCCGCGTCCTCAAGAGCGCGGCGCGCGGCCGCCGCCGCCAGGTCGACTGGCGACATGCGGGCGTAGCCGGGTTCGTCCAGGCGTTCGGCGTACTGGCCGGCGCCCACCAGAACCGGCGTTGCGGGATCGAGGTCGTCAAGGTTCACCATGTGGGCGTCACCTCAAGAACCCCATCCTCGATAAGATCATCGATTTCGATGTCGGAAAGGCCCAGCAGTTTCGCGGCCAGCTCCCGAGTGTGCTCCGCGACGAGCGGCGCGGGGCCGACCACTGGATCCGCGACCTCGCGAAATCGGGCCTCACCATTCTGGGTGAGCAAGGGGGCGGCGAACTGCGGCTGCTCCTGGCGTACGAGGAACCGCCGCTCCACAAACTGCGGATCACTCGCCAGGTCATGGATACGGTGCATCTGCCCGGCGGGAACACCGTGCGCCTGGAGCACGTGGGCGACCTCGGCCGGTGACCGCGCCGCGGTCCACTTCTCCACAGCCGCCCGCAGCATGTCGCGGTGGGCATCCCGCAGCTGGGCCGTGATGAACCGCGAGTCGCCCAGCCATTCGGGATGGCCGATTGTCGTGGCCAGGCGTTGGAAAGTCTCGTCCCCGCGGACGTCGATGACACACCACTCGTCGTCGCCGGCGCAGGCGAACAGACCGCGCGGTGCGTCACCGCGCCGGTCGTTGCCCTCCGGTCGTACCGAGCCCGGCCGCAGATGCTCCTTCGCGAAGCTGCCAGCCATGTGCCAGCAGATCGTCTCGATCTGGGCCACGCTGGCCGTGCCGCCACGCCCCGTACGACGGCGGTTGATCAACATGGCCAGTGCGGCCGTCGCGCCGACCCGCGCCACGACATGATCAGGATAAACAGTGATCGCATCGCAGATTCCGTTTCCGGCATCCGGATAGCACCACAGGTTGCTCAGGCCGGCGGTCGCCCGCACAAGCGGCCCATAGCCAAGGCGTCGGCTCCATGGGCCGGTCGCCCCGAAAGCGCTGCTCTCCACAAAGATGATCTTCGGATTCACGGCGAAGAGGTCATCGTAGCCCAGTCCGAGCGATTCCATCGTCCCAGGCTTGAAGTTCGACACCACCACGTCCGCGTCCACCACGAGGCGCAGAAAGAGGTCACGTCCGTGTGGGTGCCGTAGATTGAGTCCCAGGCTTTTCTTGTTACGGTGGCCCCGGGCGAAACTCTCACTGACCTGGCCGCTGGCGTCACCTTGGCGACCGCCGTCGGGAAACGCCCTGTTCTCTATCTTGATCACCTCGGCTCCGTGGTCGGCGAACAGTCTGCCGATCTCAGCGCCGACCACGATGACACCCAGATCCAGTACCCGCAGCCCTCGAAACGGGTGACGTGGCGCCGGTTCATGCGCCGCCACGGCCGGAATCGCCGTCCCGCGGCGCGGCGCCGGGTCGTACGGAGCATCGCTGGCCGAATCCGCCTCGCGCCGCCAGATCTCGACGAGTTCGTCAGGATCGCACTCGCCCAGCGCCGGTGGCCCGGATCGGTAGCCGGCGCGCTGCCCATTGATCTCGACAAGCCCATCGGGGACGGGAACCGTCACGCCTGGCGAGAGCTCGATGGACCTGAACGCACCACGTGCCTGAGCGTGGCCGCTGGCCACGACCTCCGCCGTCTGGAGCAATGCCGCCGCAGGCACGCCGAACTCGACCGACTCCGCAATGATCTGGTCACGTGTTCGATCGGCGAACAGCGCCGAGATGAGTGGGTAGAGCTCGCCGGCGGCGGCGAATCGGGCGCCGAGATCGGCGTATCTCGGATCTGCGAAGCGTTCTGGCCCGCCCAGCCAACGCAACATCCCTCGCCATTGCCGGGGGCTCAGCACGCAGATCCGTACGAGGCCGTCGGCACAGCGGAAGATCGGGTATAGGTGACGGGCGTCCGGCCGCTCTCTCGGCAGGTCCTCGATACTCGTCCCGGCCCGTGCACTGCCCGCGATCCCATATCCGGGATCGATGGTCTGGGCGACGGCCTCCAGTCTGGAGAAATCCACGATGTCGCCCCGACCCGTGTCCAACCGGTTCGCGTGTGCCATCAGAGCCGCCCACGCAGCCTGCGCCGCGGCGCACTCGTCAGCGAGAAACTCGGGCGGCAGCAGCGGTGGAAGGCCAGGCAACCCCGATCTCGACAACAGTCCACCGACGGCCATCAGCACGTCGGGCGTCGCCGTCCAATCCCGATACGGTCCCGTCGAGCCGAAATCACTGATAAGGACTACGACGAGTGTCGGGTTGGCGGCGAGGAGGGCGTCCGGTGCGAACTCCTGCGTGGCGTGTTCGCCAGGCGACGAGGAATCGAGCACGATGTCCGCCTCGGCGAGCAGTCCGCGTAGTCGCGACCTGCCTATGGCCGAATGCGGGTCGAGCACGACCGACCGTTTGTTGATCGATCGGATGGCAAAATCCAGGCCAGCGCCAGTGAGAGGATCCAGGCGGCGAGCTGGTACCCCTCCTGGCGGCTCGACCCGAACGACCTGCGCGCCCAGCTCGCCCAGGTAGCGGCCGGTCGCCTCGCACCGTCCGTCCGTCCAGTCCAGCACTCGCACTCCCGCGAGCGGCAGGCCAGCGGGGAGCAAGGGCCCTGCCTCGAACATCCCACGTCCTCTCAGCACCCGACCACCCGGTCGCTGCGTTCCCACCAGACTCGGTTCCGCCTAGGTCATCCGGCGGCCGCCTGGTGAACGAGTCAGCCCTCGTTGCCGACCAGCTTCCGGTGACGCTCGACGATCTCCGTCTTCTCGATGACGTCGCTGTCATCCACGGCCTCGCGGTACGGGCACGCCACCGAGGGATCCGGCATGTGGAAGAAGCCGTCAGGTACAGGCCGCGAGCGCGCCGCGCTCCGGTCATGTACATCTCCGCAAATCTCGCATCCTGGACTCAGGATGCAGAGAGGTTATGCCGGCGCCGGAGGCAGGTCAAGTGCTCATGGTCCGGGAGCGGGCGCCACACGACGAAGACGATCACTTCCGTGAGCCGTCGCGGCGTTGGCTGCATCTCGGACCGCGGCACCCACTCGGCTGCCGCTCGGGCATCCTCCCCCGATACCGCCCCTTCCGAGCTACCGTCAGTCCTCGTCGTCATCGCGCCAACGCCGATGGATGTGTACACCACGCATTCCTTGTCCTCGACGCCGCACCGCGGGGTGGGGCCTCGTGCCTGTGCGCCACCGTCCAGTAATCCGACCGAACCGATCTACATCTAGGACCGTGAGTTCGGCCGGCTCGGCTACGGGCGCGCGAGATCATGGCGCCGACGGTCGATACTCTGGACGAAGACCTGGCCGGAGCCCGTCACCTGTGCTGGCAGGCTGCGGGCGCGGGCGGCGGCATCCTCGAACAGGGCATCGGCCCGCCTGACCGCGACGGCGGCGCGCAGTCCGGCCGCCGCCGCGGTCAGGCGCCAGGTCGGCTCACGATGGGCGATTACACCTCGGATTCACGCCTACACGCATGCCGGCGATGCCCTCGTCGGTCCAATCCAATGCACCGCCCCCGCAGACCATGAGGCCTGCAGACCACGAGCACAAAAGATCACTGACCGGCGACACGATCTCCGCACCACTTGGTGGTCTCGGCGTCGCTGGGTACTGTCTCGAAACCAGTTCCGGCCGCATCGACGCGCACGAAGAAGTAGCACATTCTGCGATCCCCGAGCGGCTCATTCAGGTTCAGTGGCGACGGGAGCAAGCCACCCGCGTCGTACCTGATTGACCGGAGCGTGTCCATGAATTCTTGACGCGTGGGACAGTCGCCGGCGCGTTCGAGCCCGTGGATGAAGAGGTCGGCCGCGATGTAGCCGTCTAGCGCGAAGGGCTGGGTGACCTTTGCTAGCTCGGGCGCGTAGCGATGCATTGCCTCCTGGTACTTCCGCATCTCGGGGGTCTGCTCCTCGAATGGCTCATAGTATATTGAGACCGACATTCCAGCAATGGCAGGGCCGTAGTGTTCCACGAGAGCCTGCTCATATCCTGTCGGACTGAAGGCCACTTTGAACTCGATATGCGCTGAGCGAAGCGCCGCCACGACGGAAGCCATCGCGGGACCGGAGACGGCACCAGTAAGAACGTTGGCACCCGAGGCCGCGAATTTAGCGGCGACCGCGTCGGGAGGCGTGATGCCGTCGCTGAAATCCGCGCGTCCAACGACCGGAATGCCCTGGGAGGCGAGGCTGGTTACCAGCTTTCCAACGACCTGATTGGATGACTGTGAAAGCGGGGCGCTGAGCATAAAGGCCTTGGTGCCGCCGGACTTGCGGGCGTACAGGCCAAAGGTCGTGGTGGCCTCGCCAACGTACGGGAACGCTATCGCGAACATATTTTTGTGCAGCGCCCATGCAGGTTCCACCGCGGAACCGATCACAGGAACATCATTCTCGTCGAGATACTGCGCCGACCCGGCCGCGACGGCGGTCTCCTCGATGAGACCGAAGACTCCTCCGCGCTCGACCAAGTCGTGGGCGGCCGCCGAATTTCCGCCTGGCGACGAGGCGTCGTCCCGCCAGTCGAGCACCACGCGGCGGCCGTGGATTCCGCCGTTGTCATTGGCAAGACCTATGCGGGCAGCTATTCCAGCGCGCACCGGTGACTCGGTCGACGCCAGAATGCCGGTATTGGGGTAGAGCAGGCCCAGACGAACCTCGGTCGGGCTGAACCCTGGGGAGGCGCACGCTCCGGTGGAGGAAGGCCCCGCCGAAGCAGAACAGCCTCCCACTAATAAGACAACGGCCAAGCCAGTGACTGTCATCGCGCCCGGCCGCTTCTGTCGTCTGCTTCTGCCCATCGCTGCCCCTCCGAATACATGCGGACGAAAGGCCCGCGGCGGTTCCGCGGGATTCGCATGTGTGATGGCCCTTCCCGCCCCACCTCACCGAGGTGACAATGCGTGATCGGTCGCGTCGAAGACGGTGCACCGATGGCCAGAAGCCGGCGATGTCGCAGGTCGGATCCAGGTTGCCCACCTCCCACGCACCTCACCATCCCACAATCCAGGATGCAGGATAGCGACAAGTCGGTAAGAGTAGGATGGGGGATCCAGGATCCGCAATGCTGCGATGGACTAGTTGATCCTCCGATGGTGGTGCGGAGTCCCTGTTGCATCGCTGCGCGCCAAGGAGGGTCAACCCGACAGCCCTGGCAGCTAGGGCGTTTCTCGTGGATCTTCGGCGAGCCAGATCATGATCGAGGCGATGATGACCTCGAAGAGCAGATCGGCGAGTTTGAAGCGGGCGTCGAGGTTGCCGGCGTCTGCACGTGCTCCCAGTTCTTCGACGTCGCGAAGTCCCACGAGCAGATCAGGGCGCCGTCAAAGTCAGGTTGTGCTGATCAGGTCGATGATCTGGAGGACGCGTTCGGGTCTGCGGGCGGTGGCTCGCATGGCCTGGGCGATGCTCTGGTGGCCCGCCGGGCGTAGCGCGCTGATCGCGGTGTCGCGGGCGATTGCCCAGGCGAGAGCGGCGTTGCCGGTGCGGACGGCGTGGCGGTCCTCGTCGAGCACGCGGTCGCGGACGTGGTGGACGGCCTCCACCGTCCAGTGCCCACGAGCCCGAGCGGCGAGGTGGCGGGGGTGGGCCTGTTCGGCGGGCAGGCTGGTGACCAGGTAGAACACCTCGTCGGACACTGTCGGCTTCGAGGTGACGGTCTTCTTGCGCCGGGTCCGTCGGCGCAGCTCGACGACCTGTTTCGTGCCCCGGAAACCGACGAGCGCCGGCGTGGTGACGGTCAGAGCCTTCAGCGAGCGGACCTCGGTCCGGCCGTGGGCCTTCTCGGTCGTCGTGACCAGGTCCGGTGACCGGTCCCAGGGCAGCCGGGTGAGGTTCGTGTGGACAGTCGACTGGTTTCCCTTGATCACGAAAAGCCATTGGCCGCCCCTGGACCGGATCTTCCGGGCGAGCCGGGTGTGGGAATGCAGCGAGTCCACCGTGACCAGGACATCGGTCAGGTCGAGCCGGCCGACCAGCGTCTCGACCGCGGCGATCTCGTCGCCGCCAACGACCCGCTGGTGGCCGGCGGCGATCCCGGTGTCGTGCCAGACCGCCTCGACGACCGCTTCCTGGCTCATCGCCCCGGTCTCGGTGAACGACCGGGCGCCCTTGAGGGTCTTCCCGTCGAGGGCCAGCCCCCGCGGCCCGGCCGGCGGGTCCGCCACCGCCGTGGCCCGGGCGATCCAGCCCGAGAGCGCCTTGTCCAGCGCGACCGGGTCAGCGCGCTCGACCAGGCGCCGGATCGTCCGCTCGGACGGCACCCCACGGCGCAGCCCGAAGGGCGGGGAGTAGGTCCACGGGCAGGTCGACCGCCCATTCCCAGACCGCGGCGAAGGTCTGCTGACCAGCCAGAACACCGGCGAACCACAGCGCCAGCACCGACGCCAGGCCGAAGCGGCGCCCGCGGCGCCGACGGCGGTCGCGCACCGCGCCCAGCGCGTCGAGCAGACCACAGGGCCGCTCGAGGGCCCTGCCCGCCAGCCGGGCCCGTTGGCCGTCGGGAACGAGGGCAGGCGACACTGAAGGCACGGACGCGGCCCCACTCTTGGACGATCATGATGTAGGAACCTCGATCATCCCGTGGGCGCCGCGTCCGCCCGTTCCGGGGCCCGCCCTCACCGCGCCGCCATAGCCGCTACCAGCCCCGCGACGCCAGCCGACACGCCGATCAC
>NZ_JCBATA010000159.1:0-1289 GCF_059816245.1 Frankia sp. RB5 | reverse complement strand
GGAACGAAAAGGACCACCGGAGATCCTCGCGGTTTGTGACGACACGTGAAGATCAGCCGGTGGCCGTGTGCCCCAGCGTAGACCCCGACGGGTGGCTTGAAGCATTCGAGGGGCTCGCGGGCCGGCTCGACCGCCGGTTCGCCCGGCCGGAGTCCCGTCGGCGGATGCGCCGGTTCCTGCGCGGTCTGATGGCCGGGCTACCGCGGGTGAACTGCTGGACGTTGGCCGAGTACGCCGGGGAGGCCTCACCGGGTGGGATGCAGCATTTCCTGGCCGAGGCGGTGTGGGACGACGACGGTCTGCGCGCTGACCTGCGTGACTACGTCGTCGAACGGCTCGGCGACCCCGAGGCGGTGTTCGTCTTCGACGAGACCGGCGACGTGAAGAAGGGATCGATGACCGTCGGTGTCCAGCGCCAGTACACCGGCACAGCCGGCCGGATCGAGAACGCGCAGGTCGCGGTCTACCTGACCTACGCCACCCCGACCGGGCACGCGTTCCTCGACAACGCCCTGTACATGCCGAGATCGTGGATGGCGGACCCGGAACGCCGCCGGGCCGCGGGTGTCCCCGACGACCTGACGTTCCAGACCAAGCCCGCACTCGCCCGCCGCCTGGTCGAGACCGCGCTCGACGCCGGAGTCCCCGGCCGGTGGGCCACCGGCGACGAGGTCTACGGCAACGACCCCGCGCTACGCGCCACCCTCGCCCGCCGCGAGCTCGGCTACGTCCTCGCGGTCGCGAAGACCCACCAGATCGACACGAAGGCCGGCAGGAGGAAAGCGATCGACCTCGCCGTCACCCTGCCCGCCACCGCCTGGAACAGAATCTCCGCGGGCAGTGGGGCCAAGGGCCAGCGGCTCTACGACTGGGCGCTGATCGCGACCACCGGCCAGGATCTACCCGGCCAACACCATCTCCTGATCCGCCGGAACATCACCACCGGCGAGTACGCGTTCTACCGGACCCACCACCCGACCCCGGTCCCGCTGGCCACCTATGTCCGTGTCGCCGGGATCCGCTGGAACGTGGAGGACGACTTCCAGTCCTCCACGGAACTCGCCGCCCTCGACGAGCACCAGGTCCGCCGCTGGACCAGCTGGCACCGCTGGACCCTGCTCGCGATGCTCGCCCACGCCTTCCTCGCCGTCACCACCGCCCGGGCCCATGACACCGAACCCGCCGACGGGCTGATCCCGCTCACCGTCAACGAGGTCCGCCACCTCATCATCCAGCTCGCGATGCCCCGACCCGCCCCGGCCGCCGGCTTCGTGCTGGCCTGGTCCTGG
>NZ_JCBATA010000158.1:0-1291 GCF_059816245.1 Frankia sp. RB5 | reverse complement strand
GCACACGTCGGCGCCCGCCCGGGCGAGGCCGTCGGCCATGCCGAGGCCGACCCCGGAGTTGCCGCCGGTGACCAGGGCGACGTGCCCGGTCAGGTCGAGAGGATGGACGGGCGCGGTCACGCGGAACCTCCGTGGGGAACGCCGGCGAGCAGTTCACGCGCGACGATGATCTTCTGGATCTCGGACACGCCCTGCGCGATGTCGTAGAACACGGCCTCCCGGTACAGACGCTCGACGATCATGTCGCGGGTCAGCCCGTAGGCGCCGCAGACGTGCAGCGCGGCGCTCGCGGCCTCGCGGGCCGCCCGGGCCGCGACGAGGCGGGCCGAGGCCGCCTCCGCGGCGATGCCCTGCCCGCGGTCGAGTCGGTCCGCACAGGCGAGCACCAGGGCCTCGGCGCCGAGCAGGTCGGCGGCAGCCGAGCCCAGCAGCGCCTGGATGGTCGGGAATCGCCGCGCGATGGGTGTGCCGCGGTGGGTGCGGGCCAGTCCGTAGGCGGCGGCCTCCTCGATCGCGCGGGCCGCGATGCCCACCGTGATGGCCGCGGTGCGGACCTTCCCGAACGCCTCGCCGGCGATCATCACGTCGAAGCCGCCCTCGACGGTGCCGACCAGCCCGCCGGCGGGCACGGGCACGTCGTCCAGGGCGATCGGTCGGGCCTCGGTGCCGCCGAACGACAGCACCTCGCTGGGCTCCCCGACCTGCCAGCCGGCGGCGTCGGTGTCGACCAGGAAGGCGCCCAGCGCCGTCTCGGAGGTGCGGGCGAACACCAGCGCGACATCGGCCTGGTCGGCGAACGAGATGAGCTGCTTCGCCCCGGACAGCCGCCAGCCGCCGCCGTCACGAACCGCTCGCGTGCTGATCTGGCGGGGATCCGAACCGGTCGCGGGTTCGGTGAACGCCCAGGCGGCGATCCGCTCGCCGGACACCAGGCCCGGCACGTACCGCTCGACCTGCTCGGGCGTGCCGTGCTCCAGCAGGGTCATCGCGACCTGGATCGTCGTCCCCGGGTAGAGGGCGGCGACCGCGCAGTGCCGGGCGACCTCGATGGTGGCGACGACGAAGGCGCGCACCGTGCCGCCATCGCCGCCGTACTTCTCCTCGAACGGCAGCCGGGTCAGCCCGATCGACCGCACCGCCTCCCACGCCTCACGGGAGAAGGCCTGCTCCCGGTCGAGCCCCGCCGCCAGCGGCGCCAGCTCGCGGCAGGCCTGGGCGTCAACGGCGGATCGCAGCTCCTCGAGCTCCGGCTCGACGCTGATTCTCAACGCGCACACGCTCCATAGGTCGA
>NZ_JCBATA010000157.1:0-1313 GCF_059816245.1 Frankia sp. RB5 | reverse complement strand
GGGTGAAACGCAGGTAGTCGGCTTCGCGGTCGACGAGCCGGCAGGCGAGTGCGTGGCGGGCGGCCATGAGTTTCGTGCCGCGCGGTGAGGTCTGGGTGATTCCGATGTGGGCGGCGTGACGCAGCAGCCGGATGTGGGCCGCCAGGTCCGTGGCGTTGATCGCGATACCGGTGACAGCGGCGTCGACGGCGAGACGGTGCAGCGCGACGAGAGCCTCGGCGGCCTGGCTGGCCCAGCACCAGGTGCCGGCCGGTGCGGTGTCGATGATCCCCTGCAGCTCACGGAGCACGTGGGCGACACAGAGCTGGTGGGTGGCGTCGGTGTAGGTGTCATACGGCGCCCAGGCGTCGTGGACCACGATCCCGCCGAAGCCGGTCAGCACCCCGAGGGCGTCGATTCCGGCGGTCCCGCGTTGGGGATGGCAGTCGATGAGGGTGTACTTCCCGGTGCGGGCGCAGTGCACCCAGTGCAGTTTCCCGGCGACGCGTAGCCCGGTCTCGTCCGCGCCGACCACGGCGGCGTCGGCGAGCAGGTCGCGGACAGCGGTCAGGAAACCGGTCAGGTCGGCGGCGGCACGGGCGGCCATCGCCGCGACCGTGCCCGCGGACAGGGGGATCCCGACCAGCTCGGCGAGTGCGGTCGCGGTCCGGTCCTTCGACAGGAACTGACCGGAATACAGGTAGACCGCCGCCGCGGTCACCCGCGGCCCGTACTGGACCGGGGCGTTCACCCCGTCCGGCGCCGCGGCCTTCGTCCGTGTCCCGCAGCCGCAGACACGCTCCACCAGCCCATGCTCGGTGACGTGGGCGCGTAGTTCGGGCAGGTCGAACACCTGCCGGCGTTCGACCCGGGCCACTGGCCGGCCCGCGAGCGACGCCCCACAGCCCGAACACGGGCCCGGTTCGTGCCGCAGACGCACATCAGGTTCATCCGTCAGGCACAGCGTCGACCCGGGATGCCCGGCCTGCCCACCAGGGCGCCGGCCGGTCTTCTTCCGCAACGACGTCGGGGGCGGCTTCGCCAGACCGTCCGAGCTCGGTGGTTTCGCCGAGTTCCGCGAGGTCTTCGCGACCTGCGCCTCCAGCTCCGCGATCCGTGCCAACGCCCGCACGAGATCCGCCTGCAGGCTCACCACCAGCGCCGCGAGCTCGTCATACGACGGCACCGGCGGCGCGGGCGGATCATCGGACACACCCGGACCCTACGGGCCGATCAACCACGCCACACCAACACCCCAGGACTGCCAAGCCATCAAAACGTCCCAGCCGGCCGGGGAACGAAAAACAAACGATCTACGAGACCTGACCAGTTAC
>NZ_JCBATA010000156.1:0-1316 GCF_059816245.1 Frankia sp. RB5 | reverse complement strand
AGGAGCTGGATTGATACAAGCTAGTCGTTCTTGGCCTTGATCGTGTAGTTCCATTCACCGTGGAACTTGTGTCTACTGATCGGGATGGCCTCCTGTTCCTGTTTGGAGACCTTGACTTTTGTCGGGTAGTCGGTGGGGTCGAGTTCGCAGCGGACGGTGAGGCCGGTGGTCGTGGTGGTGTTGGCTATGAGGGTGACGATGGTCTGGTAGGTGGCCAGTGGTCGTCCGCGCCAGTTGACGGTGAGCTGGGAGAAGAGCCGGTGCTCGATCTTGTTCCATTTACTGGTGCCGGGCGGGTAGTGGCAGACGGTGATCTCGAGGCCGGTTTCGGCGGCGAAGGCAGCGAGCTGGTGTTTCCACAGCCAGGGACGGTTCCCGTTGGAGCCGCCGCAGTCCGCGGTGATCAGGATCCGGCGGGCGGTTGGGTACTTCTCGCGACCCATCTTCTCCCACCATTTCCTGATGGTCGCGACGGCGAACGCGGAGGTGTCGTGGGTCATTCCGACCGATACCCAGGCGGTGTTGTCGGCAAGGTCGTAGACGCCGTAGGGAATGGCCTTCCCGTCGGCGAGGTGCGGGAAGTCGTAGGTCTCGACCTGTTCCGGCTCGCCCTCGGGATGCCACTCCCGGCCGGCCTGGGTGAAGCGCCCGACCAACTCCTTCTTCTTCGTGTCCACGCTGACCACCGGGTCGCCGGCCGTAAGGAACCCGGCTGCGGCCGCGTTCAGGTGACGGAACTGGGCATCCCGGTCCGGGCTCTGCGCGCCTTCCAACGTCTTGCGGGTCGACTGCAGACTGTATCCCGCTGATTTCAGGATCTTGGCGACCACGGAATGGCTGACCTCGTGTCCCGCCCGGGTCAACTCCCAGGCCAGGTGCCGGGTGGACTTCGTCGTCCACCGCAACGGCGACTCCGGATCTCCCCGCGTTTCCGGCTCGACAAGCGCGTCGAGCGCCGCAGAAAGCCCGACGTCGGCGACCTCCGCCCTCCTGCGCCCACCCCCGACAGCCCGCACCCGTCTCCGGTCGGCGGGCTCGTCATCCAGTTCCGCCATCCCCTTCGCGATGGTCGTCCGCGACGCCCCGGTCGCCCGCGCGACCGCCGCGATTCCCCCATAACCCCAGGAACGCGCCTCCGCGCCCAACGCCAACCGCCGATCCCGCTCGTTCAGCCGCGGCAGCAGCACCTCCAGGCGCGCGGCCATCGCCTCGAACTTCCCAGCCCCCTCAACTGACACACCCCGACCCTACCGGCGTGATCACAGAACATCGCCAACATCCAAACAAGAAAACCAAGTTATTTAATTACGAATACT
>NZ_JCBATA010000155.1:0-1390 GCF_059816245.1 Frankia sp. RB5 | reverse complement strand
CACCCCACCCACCTCACCATCACCCTCGACCCCCCCACCCCCCACAACCACCGCACCATCACCATCCACACCCGCCCCCACCCCGACACCCCCTGGACCACCCACGCCACCGGCACCCTCACACCCGGCACCGAGCAGCCAGCCTCGTTCGACCTCACGGCCTGGCCGCCGTCCGGAGCCAAGCCGATCGACCTGACCGGCGCCTACGAACGCCTCGCCGAACGCTCCTACAAGTACGGCCCGGCCTTTCAGGGACTACAGGCCGCGTGGCGCCTAGGCGACGAGATCTTCGCCGAGGTGCGCCTGAGTGAGGACCTCGCCTCCGACGCCGGAAACTTCGAGATCCATCCCGCGCTCCTCGACGCCGCCCTGCACCCTCTGGTGCTCGTCGCCGACGAGTCGAGCGACGCCGACACCGACGCCGAGGAGAACGTGGGCCCCCGCGTCCCCTTCTCCTGGTCGGGCGTCACCCTGTACGCCACCGGGGCCACCGCGCTGCGGGTCCGGCTCACCCCGACCGGTCCGAACACGGCGAGCGTCCTGCTCGCGGACACGACCGGAGCACCGGTCGCCGCCGTCGACACCCTGGCCCTCCGGGCGATCTCGCTGGACCGGCTGAGTGACGCCGGGCCGTTGCGCGACTCGCTGTTCGGGCTGGAGTGGGTTCCCCTGCCCGGCGGCCACCGACCGGTGCACCCCACCAGCACCCTCGCCGTGCTCCTGGGCACCGAGGACACCTGGGCCGGCCTCGCCCTACCCGGCGAGAGCACCTACCTGGACCTGGACGCGCTCTCCGCCACCCTCACCGCCGGCGAGCCCGTGCCCGCGACCGTCGTCGTCAGTCCCGCGGTCTTCCCGGCCGCGACCGGCGGCCTCGACCCGGCGGAGGTCGGCTCCGACCTCGACGACGTCGTGGCCACCACGCACAGCAACGCCGAGGCGGCACTCCGGCTTGTCCAGCAGTGGCTCGCCGAGGACCGGTTCGCCGACTCCCGCCTCGTCGTGGTGACCCGCGGCGCCACCGCGGCCGACGGCATCATCGGGAACCTCGCGCAGGCCAGCCTGTGGGGTCTGATCCGCTCCGCCCAGGCGGAGCATCCGGATCGCTTCGTGCTCGCCGACCTCGCGCTCGATGGCGACCCGCGCTCGTCGGCCACGCTCCTGCTCGACGGCCTGACCACCGGCGAGCCCCAGTTCGCCGTGCGCGACGGGCAGATCCGCGTCCCCCGGCTGGCACGGGTGGAGCCGGCCGAGGCGGAAGGTCCGCTGTTCGATCCGGAGGGGACCGTCCTCATCACCGGCGGCACCGGCACCCTCGGCACCCTCCTCGCCCGCCACCTCGTCCACCACCACGGCGTCCGCCACCTCCACCTCACCAGCAGACAAGGAC
>NZ_JCBATA010000154.1:0-1396 GCF_059816245.1 Frankia sp. RB5 | reverse complement strand
CACCCCACCCACCTCACCATCACCCTCGACCCCCCCACCCCCCACAACCACCGCACCATCACCATCCACACCCGCCCCCACCCCGACACCCCCTGGACCACCCACGCCACCGGCACCCTCACACCCGCCGAGGACGCCTCCGCCGCCCCGAGCACAGTCGTCTCCACCGCCCCGGACCTGCGCGTCTGGCCGCCGCCCCGGGCGGTGCCCGCTCCCGTCGAGGACCTGTACCCGCGGCTGAGCCAGATCGGGCTGAACTACGGGCCGGCGTTTCGCGGAGTCCGCCGCGCCTGGCTGCGCGGCGAGGAGGTGTTCGTCGAGGTCGAGCTGCCCGAGGAGCTGGCCGCCGACGCCAGGCGGTTCGCTGTCCATCCCGCGCTTCTCGACGCCGCCCTGCACGGGCTCGCCCTACGCGGCTTCTTCGACGGCACCGACGGTGGACCCCGGCTGCCGTTCTCCTGGTCCGGCGTTCGCCTGCATGCCACCGGCGCCCAGGCGCTCCGCGTGCGGCTGGCGCCGAACGGGCCCGACGCCATGACCGTCCAGGCCGCCGACCAGGACGGCAACCCGGTCGTCGACGTCGACGCGCTCGTGGTGCGACCGGTTCCGCTGGAACAGCTGCGGGCTGCCGCGCAGGCCTGCGGAGAGGATCTGCTCCTGCGCGTCAACTGGGAGCCGCTGGCCCCGAACGCCACCGCGGCGCCCACGCGATGGGCTCTGGTCGGGGACGACGACCCGACGCTGAGATCTGCCTGGGACGCCGCCGGGGTGAAGGTCAGCGCATTCCCCGACGTGCGGGCGCTCGGCGACGCGATCGCCTCCGGCACGCCCGCCGTCGACGAGGTGGCGCTGTCGTTGCGACCGGTCTCGGCGGATCCCGCGGACCCGACACTCGTGCCGACGGCGGTGGGCGCCACCGCCGAGCGGCTGCTCGAACTGCTCCAGTCGTGGCTGCGGGACGAGAGGCTGGCTCAGACCAGACTGGTCCTGATCACGCACGGCGCCGTCGTCACCGGCGACGACCCGGCGGGAGGTCCCGATCTCGTCGCCGCCCCGGTGTGGGGAATGGTCCGCTCCGCGCAGCGGGAAGGGGCGGGCCGGTTCGTCCTGGTGGACGTGGACACGCAGCCCGCCTCCCTGCGCCTCGTGCCCGCCGCCGTCGCGACCGACGAGGAGCAGATCGCGATCCGCGCCGGGCGGGCTCGCGTGCCGCGGCTGGCGAAGGCCGCGTCCCCAGCGGCGACGCCCGCCGCGCGCACGTCGCCGCGGCCGCTGTTCGATCCGGAGGGGACCGTCCTCATCACCGGCGGCACCGGCACCCTCGGCACCCTCCTCGCCCGCCACCTCGTCCACCACCACGGCGTCCGCCACCTCCACCTCACCAGCAGACAAGGAC
>NZ_JCBATA010000153.1:0-1428 GCF_059816245.1 Frankia sp. RB5 | reverse complement strand
GGTCACGTCCACGGGGGTGGTGTACGGAGAGTGACTCCGCGTGATCTGGGTTCAGGTTATGCGGTGAGGGCTTCGGGTGTCACGCTGATCTCGGGTGTGTCGGGTGGCGTGTTTCCCGCGTCGACTTTCGCGAGGATTTCCAGCCCGAAGTAGCGGTGGGTTTCGATCCACTCGTCGTGTTGTTCGGCGAGGACGGCGCCGACGAGTCGTATGATGGCGTCGCGGTCGGGGAAGATGCCGACGACGTCGGTGCGCCGGCGGATCTCCTTGTTCAGGCGTTCCTGCGGGTTCGACGACCAGATCTGCTTCCAGATCTCCCGCGGGTAGGTGGTGAAGGCGAGCAGGTCGGCTTTCGCGTCGGACAGGTGCAGGGCGGCTTTGGGTAGTTTCTCGGTGAGCGCGTCGACGACCCGGTCGAACTGGACGGTGACCTCGTTTGCGTCCGCCTGATCGAATATTGTTCTCACCAGGGTGGCGACCCAGGGCTGCGACGACTTTGGTGTGAATGTGAGCAGGTCCCGCAGGTAATGCGTCCGACATCTCTGCCAGGAGGCGCCCGGCAGAGTCGCCGCGATCGCGTTGATCAGGCCACGGTGCGCGTCGGAGGTCACGAGGCGCACACCGGACAGGCCGCGGGCGACCAGGCCCCGGAAGAACGCCAGCCAGCCGGCGCCGTCCTCGCTGGACACGACCTCCAGGCCGAGGATCTCGCGGTGCCCGTCGCCGTTGACCCCGACGGCGAGCAGGCAGTGGACGTTGACCACCCGGCCGTCCTCGCGGACCTTCATCGTCAACGCGTCCGCCTGGACGAACCGGTACGGCCCGGCGTCCAGGGGACGCGAGCGGAACGCCTCGACCTGGGTGTCGAGATGTTTCGCCAGCTCCGATACCTGAGATTTCGAGATGTGGGCGACCCCGAGCTGTTCGACAAGCTTGTCGACCCTCCTCGTCGAAACTCCGAGCAGATACGAGGTGGCGACCACCGAGATCAGCGCCTGCTCGGCGCGGCGACGCCGGGTCAGCAGCCATTCCGGGAAATACGAGCCCGAACGCAGTTTCGGGATCGCCAGCTCGATCGTCCCCGCCCGGGTGTCCCACTCACGCATACGATAACCATTCCGACGGTTCGTTCTTTCCGGAGATACCTCCCCGTACTCGGCGTTACAGATCCCTTCCACCTCGGCGCCCATCAAACTCTGTGCGAACGCCTTCACCATCGAGCCCAGCAGGTCCGGACTCGCAGCCATCAGCTCCTTGCCGAACGACTCCACGTCGGTCACAGTCGGACGCACGGCCATCGCGTTGCTCCTTCTCGAGTGCTTCACACGTTCTCGAAGGATCACGCGGTGGTCGCTCTACGTCACGGACCGCCACTCCGGCGAGTCGCTAGATCGTTGCTCTTCGTACACCACTCGGCTGGACGCCACT
>NZ_JCBATA010000152.1:0-1455 GCF_059816245.1 Frankia sp. RB5 | reverse complement strand
GGCGGATTCAACTGGTCGTCGCAACACCTCGATCCGGAGGTGTGGGAATGGGACGGCCGGCGGATTGGACGCAGACGGTCACGGGGCGGGCGGGCATGTGCTCGCCGGGGCGGCCGCCGGTGGCGCGCCGGGAGCATCAGCAGCGGTTCTGGGCGGCGATCGCGCGTGGGCTGAGCAGCGAGGATGCCGGTGTCGCGGCCGGCGTGTCGCCGGCGGTCGGGACCCGGTGGTTCCGCAACTGTGGCGGGATGCCCCCTTCGGACTTCCCCGCCCCTTCCGGTCGATACCTGTCGTTCGCGGAGCGGGAGGAGATCGCCCTGGGTCGTGCCCGCGGGGACAGCATCCGCCGGATCGCGCGGGGTTTGGGCCGGCCTGCGTCGACGGTGTCACGGGAGCTACGGCGTAACGCCGGCACCCGCGGCGGGACCCTGGTTTACCGGGCCACACTCGCGCAGTGGCATCGAGACCGTCGGGCCACCCGACCCAAGACTGCCAAGCTCGCGGCGAACGAGCAGCTGCGCAGCTACGTGCAGGACCGGCTCGCCGGGCCGGTCCGCCGCAGCGACGGCACCGTGGTGCCCGGCCCGTGGACGGCGCCGTTCACCGGCCGGAACAAGCCGCACCGCCAGGACCGCCGCTGGGTCAGCGCGTGGAGCCCGGAGCAGATCTCGCGGCGACTGCGGGTCGATTTTCCCGACGATCCGGCGATGCGGATCTCGCATGAGGCGATCTACCAGGCCCTTTACATCGAGGGGCGGGGAGCGCTGCGCCGTGACCTGGTCGCGTGCCTGCGCACGGGCCGCGCGCTGCGGGCGCCACGTGCGCGGGCCGGACGGCGCCCCGACGGCATGGTCACCCCCGAGGTCCGGATCAGTGCCCGCCCGGTCGAGGCCACAGACCGGACGGTCGCAGGGCACTGGGAAGGAGACCTGATCATCGGGTTGAACCGGTCCGCGATCGGCACGCTGGTCGAGCGCACCACCCGGCTCACGGTCCTGCTGCACCTGCCCCGTATGGACGGCTACGGCCATGAACCGCGGGTGAAGAACGGCCCGGCGCTGGCGGGCCGCGGCGCCGACGCTGTCCGGGACGCGATCACACGAGCGTTCGCGGAGCTGCCCGAGCAGCTGCGTCGGACCCTGACCTGGGACCGCGGCAAGGAGATGGCCGGGCACGCCGCGCTGACCGCCAGCACAGGTCTCGGGGTCTACTTCGCCGACCCGCACAGCCCCTGGCAGCGCGGCACGAACGAGAACACCAACGGGCTGCTGCGCCAGTACTTCCCCAAGGGCACCGACCTGTCCCGCTGGACCCGCCACGAACTCGCCACCATCGCCGCGACCCTCAACGACCGGCCCCGCAAGACCCTCGACTGGAAGACCCCCACCGAAGCGATGAACAACCAGCTACTCTCACGTCAACAACCCGGTGTTGCGAGGACCGGTTGAGTTCGGT
>NZ_JCBATA010000151.1:0-1494 GCF_059816245.1 Frankia sp. RB5 | reverse complement strand
TCAGACATCCCATGTTTTTGAATGTCAAGCGGCGACATCGAGTGTGACGTTTTGTGGCCAGGCGGTTGCCTCGCTGTAGGCGGTCTGGGTCTTGAGGCAGCCGTGGAGGATGCCGACGAGCCGGTTGGCGAGTTGGCGGAGCGCGGCGTGGTGGCCGGTGCCGCGGGCGCGGATGGCGTCGTAGTAGGCGCGGGCACCGGGTGAGGCGTTCAGGGCGCAGAAGGCCTGCTGGTGCAGGGCGTCGGCGAGCCGGTCGTTGCGGGCGTAGCGGGCCATCACGACGGTCTTCTTCCCGGAGGCGCGGGTGATCGGGCTGGTCCCGGCGTAGTTCTTCCGGGACTTCGCGTCGGCGTAGCGTTTCGGGTCGTCTCCGAACTCGGCGAGCACCCGGGCCGCGAGAACCGGTCCCAGGCCGGGCTGGGACCGGTAGATCTCAGCGTCCGGGTGCTGGCCAAAATGGGCCTCGACCTGCTCCCCGAGCCGGCCGATCTCGGCGTTGAGGGTGCCTATCAGCCCGACCTGGGCGCGCACGACCGCGCCATAGGCGGCGGCTGTGGCCGGGCGAACCGGCAGCTGGGCGGCCTGGAACGCGGCCCGGATCTGCCGCGACTTCTCGGCGATGCCGCGGCGGCGGGCCCGCTTCAGAACGGCCGAGAGCTGCGCGATGGTCAGCCGCCGCGCCTCGGCCGGGGTCGGGGCCTTGGCGAGCAGCTCCAACGTGTCAGCGGCGTCGAGGTCGTCGAACGCGGCCAGCGCGGCCGGGAACGACTCGACCAACGCGGCGCGCAGTCGCTGAACCTGGCGGGTGCGGTCCCAGACCAGCGTCTGGTGCGACCGGGCCACGATCTTCACCGCGTCGACCTGGTCGCTGTCGCCGGCGACCGGGCGCAACTGGTGACGGTCGGTGCGGACCATATCCGCCAGCGCGTGCGCGTCGCCGGCGTCGCTCTTGGCCCCCGAGGTCGAGTACCGCTCCCGGTAGCGGGCCGCCTGCACCGGGTTGACCGCGATCACCTGGTAGCCCGCCGCGACCAGCGCCGACACCCACGGCCCCCGGTCGGTCTCGATCCCGACCACCACCTCGGCGGGATCGGCATCCTCGTCCAGGTGCGCGCCGACGAGCTCGTGCAGCCGGGTGATCCCGGCCAGCCCCTCCGGCAGCCTCGCCTTCGCCAGGCGCCGGCCGGTCTCGTCCTGCACCTCCACATCATGATGATCTTCCGCCCAGTCGTCCCCGACGAACAGCACCCAGGCCTCCCCACACTCCGCCAGCAGGACCGGCAGCCCACGGGAGATCCACCACGGCCTAATGGACAAGTGGTCACGCCGCGTTGGACGGCCACGACATCCCATCGGTGATCAGCTCTCCCGACCACCGGCAGGGGCACGATCTGACGCAAGGACTCGAACTCGGCCCAGGCGAGGAGAGTGCTCACCAGCCGGCGGCTACCGGCACCGAGCCTGCCTTATGCCGACCCGGTAGCTCCCATTAGG
>NZ_JCBATA010000150.1:0-1550 GCF_059816245.1 Frankia sp. RB5 | reverse complement strand
CGTGACAGGCTCGACGTGCTGCTTCGCGAGAAGTGCGCCGAGCACGACTGGCCAATCGTTGCGTTGGAGATCGAGCCCGACCACGTGCATCTGTTCGTGAAGGCTCATCCGAAGCACTCTCCGTCGTACATCGCGAACCAGCTGAAGGGCTTCACGTCGCACGCGCTGCGAGCCGAGTTCTCGCACCTTCGGTCCCGGTTTCCCACGTTGTGGTCCCGGTCGTTCTTCGTCGCCACCGTCGGTGCCGTCTCGGCTGAGACGGTGCGCCGGTACATCGACACCCAGAACGAGCGGCCATGGCGCAAGGGAACGTCCCGGTGAGGCGGACCTTCAGGTTCCAGTTACGCCCGACCAGCCGTCAGGCCAACACGCTCACGGCACTGTTGGACGACCACCGGGCGCTGTACAACGCCGCGCTGCAGGAACGGCGGGATGCCTACCGGCACCCGTCGAAGACGACGGTCCGCTACGGCGACCAGTCGGCCCAGTTGAAGGACATCCGGGCGTTCGACCCGGACCACGCGCGCTGGTCGTTCTCCTCCCAGCAGGCCACCCTGCGCCGGCTCGACAAGGCGATGGCCGCCTTCTTCCGCCGCGTGAAGTCCGGGGAGATGGCCGGCTACCCGCGGTTCAAGGGCGCCAACTGGTTTGACATGGTCGAGTGGCCGAAGGACGGCGACGGCTGCCGTTGGGACTCCCAGCCCGAAAACCCGGCGCGGACGTTCGTCAGGTTGCAGGGAATCGGCCACGTCAAGGTCAACCGGCACCGGCCCGTACGCGGCACCGTCAAGACGGTCTCCGTGAAGCGGGAGGGTAGGCGCTGGTACGTCGTCCTGTCCTGCGACAACGTGCCCGCCGAACCGCTCCCCGCTACCGGTGCCGTAGTCGGTGTCGACCTGGGCGTGGCCTCGCTCGCGACTACCTCTGATGGTCGGCATGTCGGCAACCCGCGTTTCCTCGCGGCAGCCGCCGATGGTCTTGCCGCCGCTCAGCGGGACCTGTCCCGGAGAAAGCGCGGGTCGAAGCGCCGTCGCAAAGCCGCGGCCCGGGTTGCCGCGCTGCACGGGAAGGTCCGCCGTCAGCGGCTCGACCTCGCTCACAAGACGGCGCTCGAACTGGTCCGCGGCCATGACCTGATCGCCGTCGAAGCGCTCAAGGTCGTCAACATGACCCGCCGGGCCAAGGTCAAACTCGACCCCGAGCAGCCCGGAACCTTCCTCCCGAACGGGCAGGCCGCCAAGACGGGACTGAACAAGAGTATTCTTGACGCGGGATGGCGAACATTCCTCGACGTGCTGCACGCCAAGGCTGAGAGTGCCGGACGTGTTGTCGTCGCTGTGAACCCCGCCAACACCTCCCGCACCTGCGCTCAGTGCGGCTACTGCGCCGCCGGCAGCCGCGGGACACAGGCCGAGTTCGTCTGCCAGCGGTGCGGGCACGCCGCGCACGCCGACGTGAACGCGGCGGTCAACATCTTGAGGGCCGGGCTGGCCCTTCGGGCCGCGCAAGTCGCCTGAGAAGCCGGCGGCTTCAGCCGTCGGAGTAGTCAC